>CAYVDU010000067.1:0-7205 GCA_964450765.1 uncultured bacterium
AGGAGAACTCTATGGGAACGCAAAAACCCCCTACGAAGACACTTCAGGAGAGCGATTTTTAGAGTTTTGGAATCTTGTCTTCATGCAATTTGAAAAAGATTCTCACGGAAAAACCCACGCCCTTCCCAAAAAATCCATTGATACGGGATCCGGCCTTGAACGGGTCCTTTCATTAAAGCTAGGTGTCAATACTGTCTTCCAAACCGATGTACTCCGCTCTTTAATTGCCGAAGTTGAAAATTTAAGCCGCATCAAATACGATCCGCAAAACCATATTTTAGCGCCGGCTTTTCACGTCATTGCAGATCATATCAGAAGCCTTTCTTTTGCCATTGCAGATGGAGTTCAGCCAAGCAATACGGATCGCGGATATGTACTTAGAAAAATCTTAAGACGCGCTGTTCGCTATGGAAGAATGCTCGGCCTCGAAAAGCCTTTTTTAAGCGAGATATTCCCTCGATTAAAGGCCTGTATGGGAGAAGATTTCCCGGAACTTGCAAATAGCCACTCCCGCATCTGTGAAATCCTTACTCTAGAAGAAGAATCCTTCATTCGCACTCTACAAAGAGGAGGCAATCTCTTAAGCCAAATCATCGAAGGTTCACAGAAAACACACAAAAAAATAGCAGGCGAAGACGCATTCAAACTCAAAGACACGTACGGATTTCCCATTGAAGAAATCCTACTGATTGCCAAAGACGAAAATCTCATTGTTGATCTTGCTCGATTCAATACATTAGAAGAAGAAGCAAAAGAAAAATCGAAAAAAGCCCATAAAAAAACAGTCCAAGAATTCGACGTCAACTTCTTTTCCGATTTCACAAAAACACATGCTCCTTGCGAATTTCTCGGATACACAAAAACATCTTTGGATGCCAAAATTTTAGGACTCGTCTTTGATGGAAAGTTCGTAGACGAGCTCAAAGAAGGCCAAAAAGGGATTCTTCTTCTTGATAAAACCCCTTTTTACGCAGAAATGGGAGGACAAATCGGCGATATCGGAACCATTTCTCGAGAAGCGAATCAATTCCTTGTTTATGACACGACATCCCCATTTCCCGGCGTCATCGCACATCTTGGAGAAATCAAAACAGGTTCCTTGAAAAAAGCAGAAACAATCAAAGCCTGCATTGATGTACAAAGAAGACAGAACATTCAAAATAACCACACAGCAACGCATCTTCTTCATTTTGCTTTGCAAAAAGAACTAGGACCCCATATCAAACAAGCTGGATCTTTAGTTGAAGACACAAGACTTCGTTTCGATTTTAGCCACCACAAACCACTCACACACAATGAACTTCAAACAATCGAGGAACTCGTCAACGAAAAAATCCGATCCGGCCTTCCTGTTCAAACCTACGAACTCAGCTATGCAGAGGCCCAAAAAAAACCAGAAATCAAGCAATTTTTTGGAGAAAAATACGGTTCCAAAGTAAGGGTTGTGGATATCGATTTTTCCAAAGAACTCTGTGGAGGAACTCATACAGCATCGGTCGGAACCATCGGATTTTTTAAAATCACAAAAGAAAGCAGTATCGCAGCCGGCATACGTCGTATTGAGGCTGTCTGTGGAGTTTACGCAGAAAAATACGTCCAAGAAGAAGAAAATCTCATCGACACGCTGGCCTCCTTAACCAAAGGATCTAAAACAACACTCTTAGAAAAACTGCAAGCGCTTCTCAACGAAAATAAGCAGCTGACGCAGGAAATCAGGGCTTATAAAAAAATAGAAATCAAAGCATTTAAAGAGCGCTGCCTCGCTTCTCAAGAAAAATTGGGACAGATTCACTTCATCGCAGCAGAAACCCAAATTCCGTCTGAAGAAATGGCGCTTGTGGCGGAAGAACTTTTAGGACAAGTTCGATCAGCCGTTGTCTTACTTGCAAACCAAGCAGAAGGCAAATGCCAAATCTTAATTGGAGTGAGCGCAGAATTAACACAGAAAAATATTGCAGCAAACCAGCTCATCAAAGAGATCGCGCCTCTCATTCAAGGTGGAGGCGGAGGGAAAGCCACACTTGCTCAAGCCGGAGGAAAAGATCCAGCGGGAATTCCTAAAGCCATTGACAAAATCCGATCATTACTCAATGCAAACCAAACTCTTTGAAATTTCGCCCTCTTTAAAAGAATTTGCAAAAGCCATCGAATCCAATGATTCATGGCTGATTGAAAATCTTGAAAGTTCCTCCAAAGCGTTTCTTGCCGCATTCATTGCAAAAACCACTCAAAAATCGATCCTCCTCATCACCAAGGGAACAAGCGAGGATAAGCTCTTTGACGATCTTTCCTATTTTAATCCAAATTTACCGATCGAATTTCCTTCATGGGAAACATTGCCCGGAGAAGAAATTACACCAAGCCCTGACATTTTAGGGAAACGATTCGAAGCTCTCCATTCTCTGATCCATAAAAAAACGCCCTCAATCGTCCTTTGCCCTCTACAAGCGCTCTTACAAAAAGTGATATCGCCCGCGGAACTTAAATCCCTTTTACACACCTGGCGAAAGAAAATGACCCTCTCCTTTGACTCTTTGGATCAACTGCTCACGCAATTAGGATACCAAAGACATGCTGTTGTTTCAGATAAAGGTCAATTTGCCATCCGCGGCGGCATTTTAGACCTTTTCCCCACATCCTCTCCAGATCCTTACCGCATCGAATTTTTTGAAGACGAAATCGAAGAGATTCGAACCTTTGATCCTGTAGGGCAAAAATCCATTCAAAAAGTGGACTCATTTTTCCTTCCTCCCGCAACAGAACTCTCTTTGCTCCGTCAAGCAAAAACGCTATCTTCCATTAGCGACTATCTTCCCTCTTGTCTTATCTTTTGGGATGATCTTGTTACCATTGAAGAAACATATGTAAATCTAAAAAATATGCCGGGTGCTAAATCCTCTTTCTTTTATCCGCTAGAAGAAGCCATCAAACAATTCCAAACACACATCT
Organism: uncultured bacterium; assembly: GCA_964450765.1. Classification (GTDB taxonomy): domain Bacteria; phylum Chlamydiota; class Chlamydiia; order Chlamydiales; family SM23-39; genus DAIDHZ01. The sequence goes on from CAYVDU010000067.1 coordinate 2,950, forward strand.
TTTGCACGCCTCAAAATGTGGAGCTTTTAAGTCCAGTCACCACCTCTAAACAAAGAAGTAAATATATACAGCCGATTGCCTTTGAAGCATTGCATCAAAAATTTCAGGCCAAACGCTTTTTTCATCCTTTTCAAAAAATAGAAGAAATTTCAGAAATCGACCCCTCTTTTTCATTCCATATCTTAAGCGCCACCCAAACCGAAGAAGAAGAAATCAAAAAACAACTTGCATCATTTCCATTGAGGGAAAAAATCTTCTCAAAAGGATATTTAAGTACAGGCTTTGTAGTCCCCGATGCACAATTTGCGCTTCTAGCAAACGGAGACTTTTCCAAACGCCATCATGTCAGACGACAAAAATGGAGAAGCACACACCATACTCCCGCCTCTGAATTTCACGCACTATCTCCCGGAGATCCCGTCGTTCATTTCCACAGCGGTATTGGCAAGTATATTGGCCTAGAAAAACAAAAAAACCATCTCGGTGTAGAGACAGAATTTCTTGTTTTAGAATATGCAGAAAACAGCAAGCTCTTTGTCCCAATCTCCCAAGCCTATCTTGTTTCTCGCTATATCGGCTCCAAAGAAGAGACTCCAACGCTTAGCCAGCTAGGAACAAAGCGCTGGCAAAAAATGCGCGAAGCCGCTCAAACACAAATCGTGGGATATGCCAACGACCTTTTGCAAAGACAGGCTGAAAGAGTTGTTGAAGGGGGATACCGCTACAAAGAAGATGACGATCTAATGCAGCAATTTGAAGCTGACTTCCCCTACAGTCCAACAGAAGATCAGATGCGCGCCATTTCTGACATCAAACAAGATATGATCTCTGGGAAATCGATGGATCGCCTTGTCTGTGGAGATGTAGGCTACGGAAAAACGGAAGTGGCCATGCGAACCGCTTTTAAAGCTGTAGTCAATGGAAACAAACAAGTTGCAGTTTTAGTTCCGACAACGGTTTTAGCAATGCAGCATTTTGAAACTTTTTCCGAAAGGATGAAAGGATTTCCAATCAAAGTCGCTGTCATTTCTCGCTTTCAAACAGCCAAAGAAGCGAAAGAAATTCTAGAAAAAACAAAACAAGGCGAGATCGATATCCTCATCGGTACGCATCGCCTTCTTTCTCAAGATATCAAATTCAAAGATCTAGGACTGATCATTATCGACGAAGAACAAAAGTTTGGAGTGCGATCGAAAGAATCTCTAAAAAAACTAAAAACCGGCGCAGGAGTGATCACCCTCTCTGCAACCCCAATTCCGCGCACTCTCTACATGTCTTTGATCCATATTCGAGAAATGTCCGTCATCAACACGCCGCCGCAAGACCGACTCCCTATCAAAACCATCATCGCAGAAACAGATTTTGAATTGATCCAAAACGCGCTTCTTAGAGAGTTGTCTCGAGGCGGGCAAGCCTTCTTCATCCACAATCGAGTAGAGACCATCCATGGCAGAGCCGAAGAAATCCATAAAATCGTCCCCTCAGCTCGTATCGCCGTAGTGCACGGACAAATGGACACAGATGACATTGATTTGATCTTCCACAAATTCAAACAAGGAGACATTGATCTTCTTTTTGCAACCACGATTATTGAAAGCGGTATCGACATTCCAAATGCCAACACAATACTCATTGATAGAGCCGATACTTATGGACTTGCTGATCTTTATCAACTACGAGGTCGTGTTGGAAGATGGAACCGTGCAGCTTATACCTATTTTTTAATCCCCAAAAACAGACGCCTTTCAGAAATAGCCCAAAAACGACTCAATGCGCTTGTAGAAGCAGGAGGCTACGGAGGTGGCATGAAAATTGCCATGCGCGATCTCGAAATCCGAGGCGCGGGAGATATTTTGGGAGTTCAACAATCGGGCCAAATTTCTGCCATCGGATTCCATCTTTACTGCAAACTCCTCAAAAGGGCAATTGACTCGCTCAAACAAAAAAAACCGATTTCTTTTACAGAGACAAAACTAGAATTTTCATTTCCTGCATCTTTGCCCGAGAACTACATCAACGAAGTCTCTCTTCGGATGGAACTCTATCATCGCCTTGGAGAAGCATCCTCTCTAGCTGACGTAGACTCCATTTTTGAAGAACTCAAAGACCGCTTTGGAAAACCTCCGGAAGCTGTCATTTGGCTCTATCATCTATCACGCATCCGCGTCTTGGCCGCGCAACATCATTTTTCTTTAATTAAATTTGGAGATCTTTCATTCACAGCCGAAAAACAACGCGGCAAACAAATCTCAACGCACACGTTTCTCTTGCCAAAAAAAATCCAATCTCCGAAAGCTCTAGAAACCTACGTCACAGAAAAGCTTATGAGCACTTCCTAAACGTTGTTCTAATTCTTTAGAATTTTCAAGGTTATGCAGAGATCCTAATTAAGGAAGACCTCCCCCTTTATAAACGATTTCCATTAGTTTCCTTTGAACATACTCAGTTGTACAATTTGCCAAATATTTCAAAGAACCCCTCGCACCTCTTACTACCACAGCTGCTACTGCCACTGTTGCTACTGCCGCGGCTGTCGCCACTGTCGAATCTACTGGGAAAACCATAAAAACCACCTATTAATTAGTATTAAATTAGCTATCATTATACTAAATAATTAAATTAAATAAAATAAATTATTTTAAAACTACAACAAAATAATCCATCCAAAGACAGGCAAAACACCAGAAACACAATACCCATCACACTAAGAATCAACATAATACAACAAAAAAACCATAAATCACCAAAGCCGCACCTCCACTATCATTAAGTTTTACCCCCCAACACATCATAGAAACAATATCACTAAAATATTGACTACAAATTCACAGGAACGATAGCTTCTTTCTTTTTAATTTGGGAAATTATGAAAAAATACCTTTCTATCACATTCCTTGCTCTAGTCTGTGCACTTACAAAAACATATGCTGAGGAGAAAACGGTTCGAGTCTACGTAGATATCGTAGGAGATCTGTTCCACTCAGGTCACGTAGAATTTTTTAAAAAAGCAAAGTCCTTTGGCAACTATCTTATCGTTGGGGTTCTTGCAGATGATGTTGTGGAAGAGTACAAAAGACGCCCTGTTATTTCTTTAAAAGACAGAGCCAATGTGATCGAAGCTTGTAAATATGTGGACGAAGTCATTGTTGCCCCACCTCTAAGACTCACAGAAGAAATGATCGACGCACTGAAGATTGATTATGTGGTCCACGGAGATGATTTTAATAAAGATCTCTTAGAAGACCAATACGGAGTCGCTCTCAAAAAAGGGATCTTTCGCACAGTTCCTTACACACCAGGCATTTCGTCCACAAATATTATTCAACGCATCATCAAAAGACACTTAGCCGGAGATTTCTAAATCCATGAAACGTCTACTGATTTTTTTCTTTTGCACTATTTCGATTGGCTGGGCAAAAGAAACCACCTCTTCAGACAATTTGACCACCTGGGAAAAGCAAAAGTCTTTTCTGCAGGAACATGGCTACGTATGGATCCGAGGTTTTTTTTCAGAAACACAAGTCGAAATGCTCAAGCACTGGTCTGATATCATGAGCGAATCAGCCCAAAATCTTTTAGAAATATCCCAAACATCCCAATTCTCTTTGCAGCTTTTAGCTCAGACCATCCCAGGATCTCTCATTGTCGTACCCGAAGCAAAAGATCCTACAAAAGTTTGCAGAGTTGAGGATATGCTCTCTTGTTATCCCGAATTCCACCAATTTATCGCAGGGACGATCACATCCTACCTTGGATCATTCATGAATGAACCATATGTCTTATTCAAAGATAAAACCAACTTTAAATGGCCGGGCGGAGGAGCTTTTCCTCCTCATCAAGATTTTCCTGCTTATGAATGCTTCACACCACGCACTCATATCACCGCTATGGTTTGCATAGATCCTGCAACGCTCGAAAACGGATGCCTTCATATCGCCGGTCAATGGAAAGAAGATTTTTCCGATTCCGATATTGATCAAGACCTCTTAAGCGAAGGCAAAGCGATCATTCCCTACATTACAGGAGGGATTGGGCACGGCTCTAATCAGCCGGAATATGCAAATATAATTAGATGGATGCCGCTTGAAACAAAACCCGGTGATGTCGTTTTCTTCACATCATACATTCCTCACTATTCAGAGCCGAATCGAAGCACAAATGCAAGACGAGCCATGTTCTTTACCCATAACAGCTTGAAAGATGGAGATCATCGAGCTGCATATTATCATGCGAAAAGACAAGATCCAGACAATCCG
>CAYVDU010000068.1:0-7077 GCA_964450765.1 uncultured bacterium
AGTTGGACCTGTCGGTCCTGTTGGTCCTGTCGGACCAGTTGGACCTGTCGGTCCTATTGATCCTGTAGGGCTTACTGGCCCCGTTGGACCTATTGGGCCGGTTGGTCCCGGAGGTCCTTGTTTGGGAGGTTTGCCACAATCATTGTGGGCTAGAAGAGGTAGGATTTTTGGAAAAGTTGAGTGCGCTAGAGAAATGGAAGGGGATATGCTTAAAAGAAATACAAAAAAATATCGCATTGAAAGGATGAAAAATCTGAAGGAATGTGTAAGAACTTTTTTAGACGGATGCATATCAGTATTTTTTTAAGGCACCGACTATACATGTTTAAATTTTTTTTGAATACTGAAGTTAATCGAGCTCTTTGCGCATCCATCCGTGGCAAGAGACGAATATATACTTTTCTTGTGCATGTTGGTGAAGTGTGTGGATCCACTCGCTATTTTTCCATTTTAATAGACGCAACTGAGCTTGATTGGTTTTGGAAAAAATAAAATTGAAATAGAGTTCATATTCAGACATGCAAGCCCAATAGAGTTCTTGAATGGAGCTTGCGATCGCTTTCCATGAAGGAATGTTGTGGATGGATTCGATTGTTTGAAAAAGATCTTCAAGGACGCATTTTTGGAAAAGCATGTGGTGCGTGATACCCGAATATTCCATTTGTCGATGGAGATTTGGAATGAGTCGGTTGATATGACCAAAATAAGGCTCCGTATATTCCCCTGCGACCGCAAAGAGGGGAGATCCTAAGAGTGTCATAAATTCGACGGGATTTAGGAAGATTGTATCGGCATCCAAAACAAGGATGTTTGAAGAGATGTTAGGAATGACTTGGATTGCATAGAGTTTTAAGAATTGTTGATAAATCCAGTTTAGACGGTTATAGCCTGCAAGATATGTGTCTGCTTTTTGTTGATTTCCTTGAAAGATGGCAAGGCAAATGTCTCTTTTTTGGAAGGGGTAGTTTTTTTCATCAAACCACTCTGCTTTATCTGTCAGTTTTTCTTCGGAAATTACAATAATGCGACGAATGTTCTTTCCGTTTTTTTGAATGCCTTCAATGCATAGATTGAGTGTTGATAAATCTGATGGAGTGCAAGGAATGACTACGTCAATGGGGTCGTTTGTAAAATCATAATGGATTTTTTCTGCAAAGAGCTGCATTGTGAGGACCATAAAAAAACAAATGACTGATCGATGATGAAATTGCCGTATCATTTTTTATTGGTTTTACTCGTCTTTTTGCGCTTTGAAGGGAAGCCGTTTGTTGTTGGACATTTGCAGTATGAACTCGGAAATCAAATGTTTCAAGCTGCGGCAACATTGGCCTATGCGTGGGATCATAGTTATGACGCATATTTTCCGAATTTATCAGAATGTCCTTGGTGGGATTTGCAGGTGAATCGTCGTTATTTTTTTTCTCGTTTGAATCCTAGTTCTCCTCCTGGAGATCTTGAATTTATTTATGAGGATGATGGACATTTTCCAATTCCGGCAAGAGAAAATGGGAAAATTCATGGAGGATTTCAATCGGAGAAGTATTTTGCTCATCATAAACAGGCGGTGATTGAAGTTTTCTCTCCAACGGAAGCGATCTTGGATCATCTTCATCAAAAATATACGGATATTTTAGCACATCCATGTTCTGTAGCAGTGCATGTGCGCACATATCTCAAAGATTACGGCCATCTTCCGACGGAAGATGAGCTTCATTCGTTTGTGGGAGTGGAATATTATGAGAGGGCGGTCAAACTTTTTCCTGAAAATGCCTTGTTTGTTGTTTGTTCTGATCGAATTGATTGGTGTAAACAGCATTTGGCTCATATAGCTCCTAATATCATGTTTATTGAAGGCAGTACACATTATTATGATTTTTATTTGATGACACTTTGTCACCATGTAATTATGGCAAATTCTACGTTTTCTTGGTGGGCTGCTTATTTGAATCGTAATCAGGATAAAATGGTTGTGACTCCGGATAATTGGTTTGGTAGATGGTGGAGTCATTCGACGGAAAATATTGTTTTGAAGGATTGGATTCGGCTTCCGCGACACACTCAAGCGATTGAAGAATCGACTTTTAGATGAGTTATAGCGGATTAAATGATAAATGGCATGCGTTAGCTTTTCCAAAGCGCCGAATTTCAACAATCGTAAGCGGTGTTATATTGGATCAATAATATGCCACTTACGATTGTTGATTTTTGACGTTTTACGCGTTGCAATCCAATCTTTTTTTATAAATGGTGTTAAGGGAAGGTAATTGTTGTAATGGGGCTGCAGTTGTTGTTCATATTTATTGTAGAGACTCCATAAGTTACTGAGCCTTTTTGTACTGCATTGTGATCAATGAATTGTAAGGTGTCGGGCGAGACTGTAAATAAAAAAAAATCGTCACGGTAAATGGCATATGCAAGGACATTAGGTTCTATGCTTTTATCCCAACTCAAAACATTATAATAATCTTGGAAGATTCCATAATCTGAGACTTTTTGCAATATAGAGAGATTTGTTGGAGGTTGAATCGTATTTTTAGTTCCTGTTGTCGCTTGGATTATATTATTTACTCCATTCGATTGTAGCCAAATTGCAGAGGCGTAGAGTGCAGGTTCTTTTAAGGAAAATCCAATGCGAGGATATCCGTTATTACTGCCCTTAGAAATCACTTGAGGAATTGTCCAGCGGCCTGGCAAAGGACTTGCTATATTTGTCTCGGTAGAATTGATTGTAATAATAGATTGGTTTAAAAACATATAAACGGCAACTGTATTTCCTAAGGAAGTTACAAAGAGGTTCCCTTGAAAAGCGTATACATTATCAAGTACAAGACTACCTTCTGGACTCCATCGGCTCCCGACTGATTGTATTGAGGTTTGAACATTAAAAGTGGTTCCATCCAAGGAGTTTGTCCATAGGATGATCCCGTTTCCATTATCATCAAAGCGGATCATTGTCATGAGATCGGCCGGATTGCGTAAACCGTTTTGATCTAAGATTGTAGGTTGGGACCAGCTCAGAGTTCCTAAAGGAAGGGACGCTGTCATTACGGCAACATTGAAATATGTAGATCCTGATACATGGTAGCTAAACCAAACGGCAGCAGCATTCCCAAATGGATCGACGGCAACGGATGGATAGTGATAGTGCCACTGTGCATCCGGAGCAATGATGGCGCTAGAAGGGTTCCAGTTGCCATTCAGTTGAGATGTTGCTGAATAGATTGTGTCTGATCCTGAGACGACGGTATGCCAAACAGCGACAATCGTTCCATTTGCTCCAATGGCTACACCAGGATTGCTCTCATTGCCAATATCAGAAATTGTATTTACAGAACTCCAGTCGTTTCCTGCGGGTTTGGTTGCGCTCTCTATAAATCCGGATCTTTCCCAAACTGCGACTGCGTTTCCCGCACTGTCAATGGCCAGGTTTCCAAGAGAAGCTCCTGTTTGAGAGATTGGTTTTGGAGTGCTCCAATTGCCTTTAAAAGGAAGTGTGGCAGAGGTAATGATTCCATTTTCAAGCCAAAGAGCTGTAATGTTGCCTTCGGAGTCGATTCCAAGTTTTGGAGAAGATGCACCGCTTTGCGATAAATGAGTCGGTGGGCTCCATTCTTGATCGACAGGTTGAGAGCTGGTTATGATTATATCCGTTTCGACCCAAGCTGCTGTTGCATTTCCGTTTCTATCTATGACGACTTGGGGATCAGACGCATCCGTGGATGCTGTTGAAATTGTTTTGGGTTCTGACCATTTGATGGTAGCGCTAAGTGTTTGTAAGGAAAGTAATAAAATAAGCAGAGTTGTTATTTTTTTCATGTTGATTCCTCCTTGAGGTGTATGCCGGAAATGATTCAAGAATCATTTCCGGTATATACCGAAGAAAGTTGAAGAATCGGTTTTTGGCTATCTATTAAAATGTAAATAAATATTTGAGAACAAGAATTGTTTTTTTATATTGTATATTTATAATAGAAATTGTTTTGGTGGTTTTTATTTGTTTTGATTTTTGTTTGTTGTGTTTTATTTTTGTTTTCTTTTTATCTTTATTGTATCTTAATGCTGTTTTTTGTTGGCTTTGACGGTTGATTCTTTGGTTTTTTTTGTATAACAAAATAAAGTTAGATTTTTTATTTTTAAATTCGTATTTAAAAGATATGGACATGTTTATGCGGTTTTTTTGTTTCTATATAATTTTTGTTTTCTTTTCATTGTTTGGTGTTGCAGAAGAAACTTCTTCTGGTGTTGAGATGTCGAAAGAAGAGAGGCAAGAGTCTGATTTTGGTTCGCATGAGGTTGATTCTCAATTGGGCTTGTCTGAAGGGGAAACAGTTTCAAAGAGGATTGACTGTTCAAAGGGCGTTGTTTTCGATGCTCGCTTTAGTTATTTTTTGCCCTTGGCGAGCAAGTTATCCAATAAGATTGATCAAGGAGGAATTAATTACTCGGTGGCTGTTTTTTTTCCCGTGATGAAGGCGTTAAATCTTTGGAGCGCTCTTGATTATTTTGATAAAAAGGCTGAAATAGAGGATATCTCTTACGCCACACGTATCACGATTATGCCTGTTACTTTGGGATTGAAATATGTAGCCCCATATTCGATGCAGGTGGCTCGCAACGTGTATTGTCGATTTTATTTAGGAGCTGGAGCGAGATATTATTTTGTGACGGTGAAGAATGAGATTCTCTCTTATTCTCATACAATGCATCGGAATGGATTTGGGTGGATTGTTGAAATGGGGAGCTTATTTTGTATTACAGAGCATCTTGTTGCTGATATTTTTACTAGTTTTAGCAAAAAAAATATGAGCGGAGCGTCTCATCTTCCAAGTCATTCTTGTTGCGAAGATATTGAAGTCGGCGGCTGGAATTTCGGCGGCGGTCTCGGAATTAAGTTTTAAGGACGATATAGCTTAGTATATTCGGTAAGTACACGGTACAAATAATTTTGTTTTTTTGTGTGTGTTAGATATTGATTCGCAAATAGATATCCGTTTTTTGCGATCTGTTTTGATTCTTTGTCATGTGTGTGGCACCACGCGAGGGTTTCTGTAAGATCGTGCATGTCAAGATGGATGGGGAGATAGTGTGTGCCTGGGATCAGTCCATCGAAGTACCATTCGATATGATGAGATGTTGTTTTTAAAATAAGACTCGATGTGAATAGTTGCCATTCAAGATCCGGGCAAGAGGATGCGTCATCTAGAGCAAAGAGATATTTGTAAGTGTTTTGAACTTCAATCGGAGTCATTTCAGAGACTAGGTCATGGCTTTCTAATACATAAAGATGACCACTCAGGAATTTGATGAATGATGCATCGATGAGGTTTTTGTGGTTTTTGCTCAAGAGGCAAAGTCTTGCTCTAGGACTAAAGCCCCAGTCGAAAAATCCATAGTGGCCATCTGTAGGCGATCCTTGCCAAAATCCTTTTTCTATTTTTTGTTCCCACGGAATTGAGTGAGAGGGTTCTTTTTCAAATCTTGGAATTAAGATGACTTTGCGATTGCTGGCTTCTTTGGCAGTGGCAAAGATGGGAATTGTTGTTTGATTGAGAAGTAGCGGTCGATTAAAAGGGGAGAGTGCGATGAGAAAATCAATAGGAGACAATGTGTATTCTTTTTGAAGGTTTTTTAGCTCTATGCAGAGAGTATCTAGGGATCGGTTTTCTTCCGTTGAAAGAGGAAATAAAGAATCGTAAAATAGATCGTCTTGCGTGAGAAAAATGCGCACTAGAGCTGCATTTTCGATGCCTTGCAGAGTTTGTATAGTGGAGATGCAGTCGGTGATTTCTTGCGATGAAAATCCTTTTTGAAAACAAGAAAAATCGGTTGAAATTCTCTGATATGTCCAAGCGGGTATTTCAGTAGCGCATAGAGAGGAATAAAGAATGATGAGCATCAAGATTTTTGTAAAAGATAGAAGAAAACAAGATGGAAATGATCGGCGAGGCGCCGGCATGATTTGCAAGATGTATGCTATTGTTTTAAGTAACTTATCTTGTCTCTTGCAATCTTGTGTGTCTTGTTTTGAAAGTTTCATTGTTTTCATGTTTGTGGTGTTTAGATTAAATGCTTTTTCTTTTTCTTGGGAGATTGTTTACGAGAAACTGCAAACGCCGATGCCAGATTGGATGAGAGAGCAAATTCATGAGGATTTATTGCCGTTTTATGAAAAGGGAGTCACGCTTGAGAATATTGAATCGACTGTGCGGGATGTTTGTCAAATTGCTTCCGGAAGTTATGCCGGATTTGTCCATTATCGAATTCGAAATAATGAAGTGAGTGTTTCGAGTCCCTTAGAATCATTGGATGATGCGCGGATTGTGCATGTAGTGGATGTTTTAAAGGATCTTTCGTTGCATGTTGTTTTGCCAGATGTCGATTTTTTGGTCTCCATTTGGGATTCTTATGATAACCCTTTGTATTTGGAAAAAACGCAGTGTCCCGTATTTGCGATTTGTAAGCTGCGGCATAATCGATGTGCTGTTTTATTCCCTGAATTTAGACATTTTTCGTATCGAGAGCGGTTGTTTCATGATATTCAAGCAGCGAATCAAACATTTGATTGGGATTCTAAGATTGAAAGGGCCTTTTGGCGTGGCATGACCTCCGGTTGGAATTACACGTTATACGATTGGGATTTAAAACCGAGATCTCGTCTTGTGATGCTTTCTCATCTAAGGCCGGATCTTGTCGATGCTTTATTTACATCGGCTTTTTCGATTGATCAAACGATTGAAGAAATCATGAAATCGTATCGGATGTTTACGCAATGGGTTTATCCTGTCACATTTGTTCAATACAAATACCTGGTGTCTATCGATGGCAATACATTTGCATCGAATTTTTGGTGGCAGCTTTTATCGAATTCAACGGTTATGAAAATGGATTCAGATTACGTGGAATGGTTTTACAAAGGAGTTGCTCCCTATGAACACTATGTTCCTTTTTCTTTTCATTTAGGGAATTTTGAAGAGAAAATAGATTGGTTGCGCACTCATGATGCAGAAGCTCTCTTGATTGCTGAAAGAGGTCATCTTTTTGCGAAAGAATATTTAAGCCAAGAATCTTTGGTTGTGT
>CAYVDU010000069.1:0-256 GCA_964450765.1 uncultured bacterium
TCCAATGAGGACTTCTTTGGTTTCCTCATCTTCAATGATATAAATTTCTTGAAGACCCCTGTCTTGAAGGGTTTTAAGCGTGTCATTCGTATTTTTTTTGATTCTGAAAAGGTAGTGATTCATGGTGTGTTATTTTATTATATTTGCGGTTTTTGTATCGTGTTATCTTTTGAGGGAGTTGCAAAACTCTATTTGGCGCAAAATTTGCCTTTTTTCGTTGGATTCTATTTTTTTTGCAAAGTGCCTAATATCTATA
>CAYVDU010000069.1:266-2598 GCA_964450765.1 uncultured bacterium
GGTTATATCGCTTTTCAAAAAATCACGCCAACAAAAAATCATCAGATTTTGCACTCAAAGTGAGTTTTGCAATTCCCTCTTTTTGAGGACGAATGTTTCGGGTTTTGTTTTGTTTTCTTTGTGTAACGCTTGGTGCAATATGGTTTTTTCGAGGGGATTCTCCCGTGCAAGAAGATCCAGATTGGATGAATCGACGGGTTAGTAAAGAGTTTGCCCTATTTGAGAAACAAGGTATCTCAAAAGATCTTTTGGAAAAGACGTGGCAAGTCTGTCAAAAGAAGAAAGAGTTCCTTCGTTTTAAGATTGTCGATTCTAAAGTATATGGCCCTGAATGTAAGTTAAAACATTTATTGAATGTTTTGGTTCAAAAATTTCAAGTTCCTGATGTCGATTTTATTTATTATAATGAGGATCGAATTCGTAAATCGGTATTTAAACGGAGAGAATTTCGAAAATGCGCTCCGATTTTTGTTTCTGCCAAGCACCGTTTGTTAGATCGGGCCATTCTTTTTTCTGATTGGGTGTACGATATTGATGATCATGAACGGGGATGGAATTTTCTGATTCGGAAGATGAACGATTTGCATCATCAATGTCCATGGGATCAAAAGAAAGAGGTTGCCTTGTGGAGAGGCACACCGTGGGATGGAAAAAATTTTGGGATGTATACGTTTGAGAATTGGACGACTCTTCCGAGGGGAAGAATGGTCTTTGAATCGAGAAAAAATCCTACTTTAGTGGATGCTGTCTTTTCAGAATATCCATCTCGTTGTCTAGATGATGTAGATCGTTGTCAAAAAGAAATGGGAGAAATTCGATTTGTTTCTTGGGAAGAGACCTTATCCTACAAGTATCAGATGGCTTTAGACGGCGTGACATGTAGTTTTCCTGCAACGCAATGGAAGCTTTTATCCGGCTGTCTTACGTTCAAGCAGGAATCTGACGACATTATGTACTTTTATGATGAAATGATTCCCTGGACGCATTACGTGCCTGTTCGAAACGATCTTTCAGATCTCAAGGAAAAAATTCAATGGGCTAAAGATCATGATGAGATGGCCCATCAGATTGCGGATAATGCAAGGGCGTTTGTACTGGATCATTTAATGCCGGAGCATATTTTGCTCTATTGTTATAAGTGCTTAGTTAAATACGCTTCTTTGCAAAAGTTTGTGCCTGAAAAAAATTGAAGCGGGATAACGCAGTTTTTAGTATAATTTTTTCTCTATGAAAAATGTAATATCCATTCTTTTAGCCAGAGGTTTTATTGATCAGCTCACCAGTGATGAGCTGAAGAAACACGTAGACACTCCGATTTCGGTTTATGTTGGTTTTGATCCTACGGCAGATAGTCTTCACTTGGGTAATTTGGTGGGAATTATGGGGCTTGCTTGGTTTCAAAAGTTTGGTCATGCACCGGTCGCTATTTTAGGCGGAGCCACAGGCCGCATCGGCGATCCATCGGGGAAAAGTACCGAAAGACCTCTTTTAGATGAAAAGACATTACTTCATAACGTAGATCGTCTTCGCTCCTTTTTTCACAAAATCCTCCCCTCATGCAAGGTGCTTAACAACGAAGATTGGCTAGGGAAAATGACGCTGATTGATTTTTTGCGTGATGTAGGAAAGCATTTTCGAGTAGGGCCAATGCTTGCAAAAGAGAGCGTGAAGACAAGGATTCAGTCGGAAGAGGGGATGAGTTTTACTGAATTTAGTTATCAGACGCTGCAAGGGTACGATTTTTACTACCTTAATATGCATCATAAAGTGACTTTGCAGATGGGTGGCAGTGATCAATGGGGAAATATTACAGCAGGTATTGAATTTAATCGAAAGTTAGGCGGCAATCCCATTTATGGTCTTACATTTCCTTTAATTGTTAGAAGCGATGGGAAAAAGTTTGGAAAATCAGAAGAGGGGGCCATTTGGCTTTCCGAGGATCGTTTAACTCCTTATCAATTGTATCAATATTTGTTTGCTATCCCTGATGCAGATGTGATTCGTCTCTTAAAGATGCTCACCTTTTTGGATTTGTCTGAGATAGAGGCTATTGAAAAAGCAATGAGTGCAGAAGGCTATCTTCCTAATACAGCGCAAAAACGACTTGCGGAAGAGGTGGTTCTGTTTGTTCACGGAGAGAAAGGTCTTGCAAGTGCTCTCCGAGTGACGGAAGGAATGGCTCCAGGTAGTCATATTCGATTAGATGGGGAAGTTTTAAAGGAACTTGCTAAAGACATGCCGAGCGCAACGCTTTCTTACTCGGAAGTCATTGGACAGAAACTGGTCGATGTTCTCGTAAAAATTGCTTTGAGTCCGAGTAAATCAGAGGCTG
>CAYVDU010000069.1:2608-7045 GCA_964450765.1 uncultured bacterium
ATCTGAATAATGAAAGGATTGAAGATATTGCGCTGCAGTTAGAAGAGAGTCATTTAGTGGATGGAAAATACCTTGTTTTTAGTTCTGGTAAAAAGAAGCGTTTTCTTGTAACTGTGATTCATTGATGAGTTTTTATGACAAAGATACCCAAATGTTCTAGGTGCGGTTCTGAACATACTTACGAAGATAACTCTTTGTATATTTGCCCAGAATGCGGTTACGAGCGGCCAGTTCATGACGAAGAGGAAAGCGAGCCAGTACAGTCCGTCGTGAAAGATGCGTATGGGAATGTCCTTCAGAATGGTGATAGCGTGACGATTATCAAAGATATAAAGGTCAAAGGATCGTCATCAGCTCTGAAATCCGGTGTAAAAGTGAAAAATATTCGTTTAGTGGATGAAGTTAACGGTCATAATATTGAAGCTAAGATTCCAGGTTTTGGTACGATGATGCTTAAATCTGAAATTGTTAAGAAGAGCAATTGATACATAAAAAAAACCGATTCCGCATCTTTCTTCGATATTCTGTTTTTTTTGTTGTCTACGCGTGTCAAGAGGTTAATGTCTCTCAACAAAACACAGTGTTGATTTACAACGGACCTGGAGTTTCTCAAGAGAGTCTTCAGCAGATAGAGCTCGCAGTAAGAAGGGTGTTGCCTCATTATTCTGTTGAACAGATTGGTCCGTTCCAGGTGATTAACGACCTTTGGGAAGAAAAGGCGGCTCTTTTTATTCTTCCCGGAGGGGCGGATATTCCTTATGCGCAAGCATTAAATGGTTGTGGGAATCAAAAAATTAAAAATTATGTTGCAAACGGCGGGGCATTTTTAGGGATTTGTGCAGGTAGTTATTATGCGGGCTCTTTTGTCAATTTTGCTCAAAATACTTCTCTTGAAGTTCAAGGAGAGCGAGAGCTTGCTTTTTTCCCGGGCATAGTAAAAGGTCCCGTTTTGGCACAGTATGATTATCTTTCTCAAAAGGGCGCCCGGGCTGCTCGATTGACTTGGGTTGCTCCGCATGGTTTCGAAGCGGATCAAAAATTTGTCGTCTTTTATAATGGGGGTGGATATTTTGTAGAGGCCGATCGTCTCCCCAATATCTCTGTGCTTGCTTACTATGATGAAGAGAAGAAATTACCGGGAATTGTCGAATGTCGTATTGGAAAAGGAGTCGCTATTTTAAGTGGCGCCCATTTTGAGTATGATCCCTTTCTATTAGATTCAAATGATGGATATTTGAAAGCCGTGATTCCTCTAATTTCTGAAGGGAATCACTATCGAGAGCTTTTGGTGAAGTATCTTTTTGAACGTTTGTTATCAAAAGATTGGTTAGAGGATCATTGTTTTTTGACTAAGTCTAGGTGAAAACTGACGCGATCATCATTTCTGACGTGACTGTAGGAGAGTCTTGCTTTGAAAGAGGAACTAAGCCATGTAGAGAGATCAACTTTGGCTTCGTTATAGGGTTTCTCATTGATTCGATAAAATCCGCTTAAAGTTGAGATGCGCACATCCCAAAGAGGGGTGAGTCGAATGAAGAGATTGGAGATGATGCAGATTCTGCGATCTGAAAGAGGAGAGAGAAGTAGATCGGATTCGGATCTTGTTACATCTAAGATGAAACTTTCGTGATCGGCCTTTCTCCAGTCAAACTGAGAGCGAAATCGAGCCTCTAAAGAGATGGCGACGTTTTCATTGAGAGTCCAAAGGACTCGTGTGTTGGAGAAATCCCACTCATGGTGTCGGAAATTCCAGGCGTTTTGTATGGACCAATGAACAGAAGGCAGTTTCCAGCATAGATTGAGATACAGTTTGGGAATGAATTGAGGAATGGTCGGATCGGAAAAGAACGCATTCACATAGAGATCGGCTGTGAAGGAAGGCTCTTTCCCGGGGCGTCTTTTAGAAAATAAAGTATTGCGTACACCTGCCTGTACTTGATTGATTTTATCCCATCCATCGGCAATGGAAAAAATGTAATGATCATCGGGAGATACTGTGGGTTTGGTGAGGGCATGAAATGAGGCGTACGGCTGAATGATGTGTTGATAGCGATCGAATGTACGTCTTCCTTGCATAAACAGATCGATTCCATAATTGAATGTGGCTAAATTTTTTTGTTGATGGGAAGGACTGTTGGTATAAAAAATAGCTTCAACGCCTGCAAAGGGAGTCAGAGTTAGAGGCCCAATGCTAATAGGACGGTGGAGTTTTTCTCGTATTTCGAATCTTCCTGATCGATAATCTTTAAGGGAAGTCACAAGTTGGTCTGAGTAGGCGAAGTCGACATATCCTGCTTTTAAAGAGAGAAAATTATAAAACCCTGTATTTCCAATGGCCTCCGGGTGGATGTTTGTGTAGAGCGTCGGTAGATCCTGCTTGATTGATTCAAAGGGATTTAATCGGGGGCGGACTTTTAAAGAACCGATCCATCGATCTTCTTGATGACGGACGTAGAAAAGAGATTTGCCGGCAGTTCTGACTTCAAAATCGTCCGACTTGAATACGCTAGGCATTCGAACGTCGTTGTATTTGTCCCAAGTAAGAACTGTTTTCGTTTTATTATTTTCTGAAGTCGATTCTAAAGCTCCCTGTAATCGATAGCGAAACATTTTGTTTGGAGCTGTTTGAAGGCGATCTGTTCCGCAAAAACTTCTTGTGACAAATGTGGTTCGTTTGTGCTCAGGGAAGTATTCAGTTTCAAAAGCACCTCCCCAGCCGGTTCTCCAACGATATTCAACTCTTCCGTAGAGAGCAAGATCCTGCCATGAATAGAGTTGATAGCGTATCCCCGCTCTAGGGCCTTGTCCCTTGTCCCAATTCAGCGTATAGCGAAAAATAGGTTCGCGAAATTTCTTCAAATTGACTTTGAAAGAAGGAAGCCAAAATAAAGGAATTTTGAACATTCGAAAGCGCATCTTTTTTGCTTCCAAAAGGTTATTTTTCATTACATTGACTCTTCTTGCGTGTAAATCCCATGAGCTATTTTTATTTTCGCATGTAGTGATCGAAACATTTTTTACGTTGTAGCTACCATCTGCATTGAGTTTGATTTCATCGCCGCCGATGTACCACATGGATGCTTGTGTTTTCCCTTCGTAGACAATGCCTGTTTTTGTAATGAAGTCGTATTCTAGTTCGCTCCCAATATAAGCTCGATCTTTATATTGGATGAGAAGATCTCCTTCTGCTTCAATTTTGTGGATTTCTTTGCCGTTTTCTTTTTTTTTGAAATACTGGATGGTTTTGGCTTGAATGCGAAGATCATCGCCTTGAATAACGCCTCCTTCATTGGTATAGAGAACGCCATCGTTGTAGATTGGATTTCTTAAATCAATATTCAATTCGTCTGCTTGCGCAAAGTGTGTTGTGACAAGCATATAGCAGAGTATAGCGGCGGATGGTTTGAAGAAACGGAATCGAAAGATGGTCAAAGGCACGCCGACAGTATAGCGAAAGATTTTATTTTATGAATCATGAAGTACGGAGGGGATTTTGATCATGCCTCCGATTTGCTGAGGTGCATTCATAAGAAACGCTTCTCTTGGCATTAGATCTTGTACGGCATCTTCCCTCATGTCGCGTTTTTGCAGAGATCCTAAGACAAATCGACAGGGAGAGACATTTTCTGTTGAGATTTCATCAAGCTGTGATACGTATTGCAAAATGCGCATTAGGTTTTCCAGTAATTCTTTTTCTTCTTCGGGGGAAGAACAAATTTGGCATAATTCTTTGAGTTTGATCAGGGTCTTTGAGTCAGGTTCATTCATGAGGCCTCTTTTTTGGGGTTCGGTATGAATCGGTATACTGGACTTTGCTTATTTGAGGAAGCAGATTCTTGAATGACCTTCAGTTATCATTTAATCCACTATATATGTGCCAGGCACGATAAAAATCGTACATATTTTTAGAGCACTAGTGACAAATGTAAAGAATTAATTTAAGATGAGGATTGGGTAAGTTAAGGAGAATTTTATGAGAATTGTTGGTTGTATTGCTAAGTTACTGATGGTCATTGGGGCTTTGAATTGGGGACTTGTTGGCTTTTTTCAGTATGATCTTGTTGCAGATCTCTTTGGAGGTATGTCAAGTGGTTCAGCTCGATTTATTTATGGACTTGTTGGTCTTGCCGGTTTATATGGAGTTTGGATGCTTTGTTATTGCTGTAAATGTAGTTGCTCTAAATCGAATTGCAATTGCAGCTGCAGTACAAAAAAACGTCAATAAGACCATACCTTTTCGCGCGAGTCGAAACTTGGATTTTAACCCACGTCAAAATCGCTAGAATCGACGATCGCAAACTGGTGAATATAAGAAGTGTGGACCAGTTTATGATCGTCAATCCTAGCAGGTTTTTGCGTGGGTCAAAATCCAAGTTTCAACTTATAGTGGATTAAATTATAAATTGCACATTTTGGCAGGTGCGAAAGCTGTCGAAT
>CAYVDU010000070.1:0-7028 GCA_964450765.1 uncultured bacterium
AACGACGTACAGGCGATCCGTTGTCTGCAATCACGTCCGAAGAACTTATATCCCTCCCCACCCCAGCATTCTGCTGACTCGACAATGGCTGCGAAAGGGATGAAGCACCAGGAGCCCTTGTCAAAGAGAATACCAAAGCAACTCTTTGCGACAGCTGTTGAGTTTCTTCAAAAGGCATTCCTCTTCCTTGAGAATCTCTTAATTGAGAAACCGACTCACCTAAATTCATGGAATGCGAAGACGATACAAAAGACACAGCAAAACCTATAAATTAAATATTAAAAACAAAAAAAACTCAATAAAAACGATAATATCACAAAAACAAATAAAAAAGAACTAAAAATTTAATAAAAAAATAACACGACTACATTTTTAAAAAATTACATTAAATAAAAAATTTAAAACCGTTAAAATCTCAAAAAAGACGAGATCTATAGCGCTGATTATTAATAAGTTAATACTAGCAGAACTCTTTCAACCAAATATCATAACCTAAGGGCTTTCCCACAGCATGTTCAACAAGAGAGCTCCACGACATACCATTTCCCAAAGAAAACACTTTTTCTTTTAAAAACTGACCTGTTTTCCGACTGGCAAACTCAAAATGACGCTCCCCTCCGCAAGAAGCTTCTTGCAGCATTGACGCAAACATCTCTCCGAGCAAATAACTATAATAATACACCGGAGCCAACCCTATATGGTACTTCGTCGCCCAATCCCATTTCCCCGCTCGATTCAAAGGAGCCTTAATTTTTTGATATTTCTCAACTAAGCCCCACCAAAGAGCATTCAAATCTTGATCTGGATTGCGGTAAAGCTCGCTTTCAAAAAAGGTCATGACAAAAACCCAACGACTAAAAATCAACTGGCGCCGTTTTAGACTGCCTTCTGCCTTATCCATCCGTTCTTTATTTTCTACAGAAGATCCCACAAGCTCTAACAAAGAATTCTTACGATACGCTTGCCTTCCTGCAAGAAGAGCCATTGCTTCTGTTGCAATCATATGAGGAGGCTCTTTCAAAAGCCATGGAAGGCGAACATCAAAGTACAATTCATAGACAGCATGACCTAACTCATGCAAGACTGTTTCTAA
Organism: uncultured bacterium; assembly: GCA_964450765.1. Taxonomy (GTDB): domain Bacteria; phylum Chlamydiota; class Chlamydiia; order Chlamydiales; family SM23-39; genus DAIDHZ01. Next base: position 1,094 of record CAYVDU010000070.1, read on the forward strand.
CCATTTCACCGTACTTTTCACATTATTTAAAGTCCGGATATCCCCTCTTTTATCAATATGAATGCAAAAAGCATGCTGACACTTCCCAGCACGTTCATACATATCACTACGAGCCAATATGGACCGGACATCCATGCCCATTTTATCATAGAATGCGATACTTGCTTGAGCAATATCCACACCCTCTACCAATCGATCCAAATCCTCACTATCCAAAGGGTCTTCTTGCCCAAATGGCTCACTATAACTCCATGGACCCAACTCACTTTTTGGGACATGATATCGAGAAGAGAGCACATTTTGCACTTCTTCCATGATCGCATCATAAGCAGATTCTGACTCTTGAGAAAATGAATCCAAAAACTTCAAAAGCCAAGAATGGTCCACTTCCTGAAGATCTAACTGCATCCGAAAAAAATCTGAATACCCCAAAGAGGCTGCAAGCTGATTGCGGCTTTTTACAAGAGCCAAAATTTGAGGGGCCAAAACTTCTCCAATTTGCTTTGAAGATTCCCAAGCTATTTTTCGATCGGCTACTTTTTTTTCTTTTCGCAAAATGTCTCGAATCTCATTTTCCGACACCTTTTTCCCTTTAAAATCCGCTCGAAACGCAGCATAGCTTTGCGCTAAAGCGGCCTCTTTCTGAGAAATCTCTTCAAGCAAAGCCTTTGGAGCCTGATTCTGCTTAAAAGAACGCAAAAGGAGATTTAGCTGCCGTTTCAGCAAAGGATCTTTGATTGCCGGATCTTGATTCCATGCAAGTAAATCGCGATACACGACGGGATCGCTGAGCAAAATTTTCAATTCCGTATCTAAATCGCTACGCAAATCCGCAGCATCCTGAGATCCCGTTGTTTCCAAAATCCAAGATGCCTTATTAGCCTGAGTCAACTTCTTTTCCAAAATGGGAATAAAATTTTGCAAAAATCGCTCAAAAGGATGCATAATCAATCACTTAATTTGTTGTGGGAAATGAAGAGTATATTCATATTTCTAATACATGCCTATCAAAAAATCATCAGTCCTCATTTAGGACACTGCTGTCGATTTTTCCCAACTTGTTCCGAGTATGCAATTGAAGCTTTCGATGTGCACGGGACTCGCAAAGGAATGTGGCTCTCCATGAAACGAATTTGCAAATGCCACCCTCTGCATCAGGGCGGTTCGGATCCTGTTCCTAAGAAATATACCGAAAAAGATTCAAGAATCGATTTTTAAATTATTTTCAGTATATAGTGGTTCCACTTGAAAGTTCTCTATTTCGATCAAGTTCTGGTGAATAAAAACTTAAGGATCAGCATGAGAAGAAAAGAGAAAGCGCAGAAGCGCAGAAAAAGAAAAAAATAGAGGACTTTCAACGGAACGGTTATAAACGAATCTCTTTTAAGGTAATTTGATCGTCATTCCCGGGCGCAATCGGTCCTTATCCAATTCATTTAACTTCACGATCTGATCGACTTTTACGTTATATTGACGCGCAATTTTCCAAAGATTTTCACCTTCTTTCACAACATGAGTGCGAGAAGAAAGAACCAAAGACAAAGGTACTGACGTCCCAATCGCTACAGGAACCTGCGATGAAGAAGAAGCCGCTCCAAATCGCTCAAGAGCCGTTTTTAAATTCCATGGAGATGGAACTTCTTCTCCCGAGTATGTGTAAAGACAACAAGCAGCTTTAGTCCAGACGGCATCTGTTCTTGGAGATTTTAGAAGCTCTAAACACAGCTTTTCCGATTCTTGCGTTCTTTCTTTACACAAAGACAACAACTCCAGCAAAACAGGATCATCCAAACGTTTAGAAACAAAGGCAAAATCAAGCCGTAATAATAAAGAAGCGGCAGATAAGGATTTCTGATGCAAATACGACAGAAGAAGCGACCTTCTCTTTTCAATCGATAAATCCAAAAGCTCTGACTGCTCTTGAGCAAATTGAGATAAAAGATCCCAAGATCCTTCACAAACAAGCTGCACTAACGATGAAGCATCTTGAAATCCATCGACCCTTTGAAAAAGAACCTGTAAAGCATGAAACTCAGGAGTTAGCAAGAAAGCTTGTTCTAAACTTGGTTCTCGAGATCCATTCGATCTCTTTAAGAGTTTAAAAAGTCCTTCCGCAGTCAAAGGCCATTTCTCTTCATAAGCAAAACGAATAATCGCATCAAATTGATCCTCTGAAAGCCCCGGAAAAATATCTACTTTTGGCCCTCCGCTGAATGACACCATTCTTTTTTGTAGAGGAAGCCCCCCTAAAGCCTTTCCTAAATTAAAGTGATGAAATGCAACCAAAGCAGAGACTGCCATGTCTCTTTTACAATACCCTTCTCCAACAGGATCGCGATTCGTAAGGTAAGCCACAAGCTCATGAAACGATCGATTCGCAAGCTGCATTAAAAAAGGCTGCATGACGATTTCTTTAGACTCTTCCGCCCTTGCAAGAGGAGCTACAATCACCTCCGGCTTTCCCTCTTGTAGACGAGATATAATCCCGCAAACAATTAAACCAATATTCAGAGATCCACTGACAATCAAAAGCGCAGTCAATGTACGAAATTTTCTGACCATCTCTAATTTTGGTTCCATCTTTTCCCAAAAATTTATCGCAATTTTGAAGAAACATCAATATATGTTTCCAATCCTTTGCTTGCCATTTTTTTTACCACATTTGCATTTAAATCAAACGATGAAAGATCAACGACGCGAATTGTCTGATCCTCATACGTTTTGAAATAGTATTTCAAAGATTGCGGATCTCGCACACAAGTCACAAGCGTAGCATCTATCTCCACTCTTGATCCATCCAGCTCACGGCTAACGCCTCGAGGAATATCAAACTGATTCAATATATGGAACGACTGCAAAACTCCTTGCGCTGCATTATCCGGAGGAATCGCCGTGAAACAAAAGATCGCAGCTCTCACAAATCGAGAAGGTGGCGTAAAATCTCCCGGCAGCCCCCACATCCCAGAACCCAATCCCATCGGAGACAAGGTCATGCCTTCTATCTTCAAGGGAGCTGCATTCACAGACCGCAAGTTAATATAATTGCGCAAATTCGTCATATGCCAGTCAAACGTTGGAGAATTCGTTAACACCCCAAGAGGATTTTCATGAACGACTAACCGCCCATCGACCGGCTCTATCACAATAGAACGACCACTCTTCTCATAGACAATGTAATGAAAAGGGGGGGCAACCCTTCCCCATTCGCTTAATTGCGTGGGAGTAATGACCACGGTTTGAATACCCTCGAGAACTTCATCGATCGTAGCAAATTGAGAAAGGATCCAATTCGGAAAATCCATAGCAGATAATCCTCGCGATTGATTTGCCGCTGACACAGGAGTATACGAAGCACACCCTGCAAAGAAAAAAGTCCCAACAGAGAGCCCTTTTTCATTCATTCCATCAGCCATGGAAGGATCATTCGAAAGCAAAGCCCCCACAGCTGCATATTTCGTTGTATAAACTAAACCTTTTCCAAGAGGCGTCATCCCTGTAAATTGCATTCCTCGAGGAATTACGGCGATCTTCGTTTCTAAAGGAATTCCAAATTCCAACGTTCTTCCATGAACAACTGATCCATCTTTCGCTGTTAAACGAATCCCTGTACACGCCTCAAGAGATCCTAAAACAAGACACGCAACCATCACAAATATCTTCACAAAAACCTCAATCATGCGCTCAATATTCTAATTTTTCCTATATATAGTGATTCATACGATAAAATTATTAAAAACAAAAATAATTTATAATCACTAAAAAAACAAAGTCTGCAATACTATTCTATACTCTCGCTATCAAGCTCTGTACTAGAGCGAAAAAACAGGATATGAATGATCTCAAGAGGCAGGACAGATAGAATAAATAAATTATCTTGCCAATCCTGCCACTTGAGATCATTCATATCCTGTTTTTTCGCTCTCATATACCGATTTTTCAACACAAACCTTGCCTACATTTCAAAATATCCCCTTAAAAACTCCTTGATTTTCGCGATCGTTGAATATTAAAATGACCTCCTATGCGGATTCCATTATCTTTAATTCAATCTTTCCTATCTAAAGAAGTCTCTATCGAGACCATAAGCAATACCTTGACACTTCTCGGCATTGAAGTAGATCAAGTCATTCACCAACACCCCTCATTTGCCCGTGTTATTGTTGGAGAGATCGTAGAAACCTCTCCTCATCCAAAAGCGGATAAATTAAAAATCGCAAAGGTCAGTGACGGCTCTCGTCTTTTCCAAGTCGTCTGTGGAGCTCCTAACTGCAGAGAAAAGCTAAAAACAGCCTTTGCTCCTGTTGGCGCCATTTTACTCGATCAACATGGAAAGCAATACCGGATTGAACATACGAAAATTCGCGATGTAGAGTCTGAAGGAATGCTATGCTCTGCCTCTGAACTTCATCTTTGGCAAAGTTCCTCCGGAATCATCGAATTGCCCGAAGAATGGACCACGGGAAAAGACATCTCTTCTCTTCTTTGGGATCCTGTATTCGAGCTCTCTTTCACTCCGAATTTAGGACATGCCTTTAGCGCTTTGGGAATTGCAAGAGAACTCAGTGCAGCACTCAATATCGCACTCGTGGATGCCCCTCTATTACCAAAGGAAAATGAACACATTTTCACTCACAAAAAAATTCACGTCGAAATAAAAAACACAAATGATTGTCCCAAGTACGCTTGCAGATACATAGAAAACGTCACCATCGCCCCTTCTCCATTTTGGCTGCAAAAAGAACTGCTTATTTCAGGAATGAAACCCATTTGCAATGTGGTCGACATCACCAATTATATTCTCCTAAAAAGAGGCCAACCTCTCCACGCTTTTGACTATGATCGTATTGAAGGACACTCACTTCAAGTTGCTGCATCTCAAAAACCTGTTCATTTTTTAGGATTAGATGGAGAGACAAGAAACATAGCAGAAGGAGCTCTCTATATTTCAGATGCGAAAAAACCGATTGCCCTTGCAGGGGTTCTTGGAGGAGAAAACAGCGCCGTCCAAACGCATACAAAAAACATTCTATTGGAAGCTGCCTTTTTCGACCCGATGACAGTCAGAAAAGGAGCGAAACAAGCATCGATAAGAACGGAAAGCTCCCTTCGATTTGAAAAAGGGGTTGACCCGAATGGAATCGAACAAGCGCTCAATGAAGCCGCTTTTCTCATTGAAAAAATAGCAAAAGGCTCGGTTGCAAAAGGAATCATTGACCATTATGCGCATCCATTCCATCCCAAAGAAATCGCCTTGCGCACCGAAAACATACAGCGTCTCATTGGAATTCACCTTTCAAACACAGAGATCATCGAAATTCTTACAAGACTTCAATGCAAAGTCAAAACTAGATCAGACACGCAACTGATGGTTGCTGCGCCCACCTATCGTTTTGATATTACAGAAGAAATCGATCTCATTGAAGAAGTAGTTCGCATTTACGGCTATAATAACGTACAAAGACAACCTGCTCTTTTTCACTCCACAGATATTCCTCATGATCCTATGTACCTGTTTGAAAAAGAAATCCGAAAACGTTGCGTAGCGCTCTCTCTTCAAGAATTACTCACAGCCGATTTAATCAGTCCAAAATTGGCAAATCTGTCATTGGACTTCTTAAAACCTCATATCGCTCCATTAAAGACAATTCATGCAAAAACGGAAGAATACTCCATTTTAAGACCCTCTCTTCTCCCCGGACTTTTACAAGTCATTCAGTACAATCTCGACCAAAGAAATATGGATGTCAGCGGCTTTGAAATAGGACGCATTCATTTCCTTGAAGAAGACAAAAATGTTGAAATCCCGATTCTCTCTTTAATTTTAACGGGAAAAGCAACTCCGCATCATTGGGATAAGAAAAGCGACGATATCGATTTTTATACCATGAAGGGAATTCTCGAAAATATATTCGAAGGCCTCAAAATTCATCGTCTT
>CAYVDU010000071.1:0-6302 GCA_964450765.1 uncultured bacterium
ACCAAGTCAGTCCATGGAGGCTACCATGAAAAAACTAGAAAAAAATCCTGATTACTCGATCCTCTCTCTTGACGAATTACGCCTCATGCAAAAATGTCTGCTTGCAATGGGACATGCATTAATGCAACCACAAATCCCTTCCGACATTCAATTTGAACATCGAAGCTCAGTAGTTCAGATTAAACTTATTCCGCGCAAGCACTAAAATCGCATCAATAGCGTTTTCTGCATCATCGCCGATTGCCTCAACAACAATTTGAGCCCCCATATCCGCAGCAAGCATCAAAACACCTAGAATCGATTTTGCACTCACAACATAATCCTGATAAGAAAGAAAAACTTGCGCATCGAAATGCGCAGCACATTTGACGAGTTCCGTAGAGGGGCGTGTATGAAGCCCCTTCTCATTCAACACAACAAATATGCCTTGCGCTTTTTGAATCATAATGTAGGAAAAGACTTACTTCAAAAATACTTATTCTGCAAGACACTTTTTGAGTTCAGCAACCAAAATACCAAACCTTTGCAAAGCTTGTTCTACAGGCTCAGGGCTTTCCATATCCACTCCTGCTCTTTTTAAAAGATCCAGTGGATATCGGCTGCCGCCGGAAGATAAAAATTCTACATATTTATCTCGAGCCGCAGGAGATGCCATTACCTTTTGATAAAGCGACATAGCAGCGCTTAGCCCTGTTGCATATTGGTAAACATAGTAGTTGTAATAAAAATGCGGAATGCGAGCCCATTCAATTTCAAGCTCTTGATCCAACACAAGATCCGGACCGTAATAATCACGATTCAATTGAATATAACACTGTTTTAAAAGAGATGGAGTTAAAGGAACTCCTTCTTCCACCCACTTATGCAATTGAAGTTCAAACTCAGCAAACATCGTTTGTCTAAAAATCGTACCGCGAATTCTCTCCAATTCATCATTGATGAGATATGCCAGTTCCTTTTTATTTTTTGCCTTCATCTTCATCTGATTTAGCAAAAGCTGTTCGTTAAATGTAGACGCGACTTCCGCAACAAAAATCGGGTAGTGAGAATACACATAGGGCTGCGTTTTACGACTCAAGAAACTATGCATGCTATGACCTGCCTCATGGGCGAGGGTTTCTACATCACTGAACATCCCATGATAATTCATTAAAATGTACGGCATACTGTCATAACAACCGCTCGAATAAGCCCCACTGCGTTTACGAGTGCTTTCAAATACATCCACCCAACGATCTTGTAAAAGACCTTGCCGTAAAATGTTTTGATATTCTTTTCCTAAAGGAGCCACGGACGCCACAACTTCCTGACAAGCCTCAGGGTAATCCATCCGAATTTCCATTTCTTCGACAAGCGGCGCGTAAAGATCATAAATATGAATCTCTTTAAGCTTCATCTGCTCCTTACGAAACGCAATATAAGCATGCATTAAAGGAAGATTCTGCCGTATCGTAGAGATCAAATTATGATACACAGAAGGTTTGATGGCATGAGGAAATAACGCCGCATCCAAACAACTATTGAATTTTCTTGCGCGAGCCACAAAAAGATGACTCTGAATTTGTCCTTGAATCAATTCACAAAGCGTATTGGCATATGTCTCATATCCTTTATGTAAATTGATGAATGCACTTTGTCTTAAAGAACGATCCGGACTCCTTAAATAACTCAAATAAGAACCATTCGATAAAGGATGCTCTTTTCCTTGCCCGTCAATGGCCGACTTGAAGCTCAAATCTGCATTCGTTAAAGCAGCAAATGTTTTATAGGAAGCATCCAGAGCCTTTCCCGCCAACGCAACCAATTCTTCCATATCTGGAGTCAAAGTGTGCGGACGCATACGCCCAATTCTTTCTAGATAAAATTGATAACCCTTCAATGAAGGATTCATCACAAGCCGCTTATACTCCTCATCAGATAAACTAAGCAATTCAGGCTCAACCCAAGAAGCTTCCAACTGAAAATCGTGGATCAAAGCCGAAATCCGACCAAAATTATCCTTCGAAGAGTCATTTCCAAGATCTTCATCCATACGAAGATGTGCGTATGTATGCAATTTACTCAACTTGCGATCCAATCCAAAGTAAAATTCAAAAAATGAAACCGCAGCCGCCGGGTCTTTTAAACGCCCCTGATATGTTTTCATCTCCGGCCAATGAGGCGTCTTATCCTTGCCCTGAACAGCGACAAGCTCTCCTTTCCATGAATTTAAATCGGCATAAAGAGCCCCTACATTCCAGCGATCCTGCTCTGGTATTTGATCCCGTGTCTTTGGCATTGAAGCCTCCTTTATTAAGTTATTTGTATTCAATGAGTTGCAGTTCAATTCAGAAATAGAAACACAAAAAAAAGAAAGAAATGTTAGCAATCCAGACTTCTGTTTGCTAAATTTATTTGCATTAAATCGATTCATGCGATATAGTCCCTTCTAGAAATCAAATAAATTTCCTCCTCTTAAGGGAAGAGCAAATCTCTTGCTTAAGCAGAAGGATTAAAAAATGGAGATGATAACGTATGACTCAGCAAGCTGCAAAGAAAATTACGCTAAAACCTCTTGGCAACCGAGTTCTTGTTCAGCGTTTAGAGCCTGAAGAAAAAATGAAGGGTGGCATCATCCTTCCGGACAGCGCAAAAAAGAAGCAAGAGAGCGCAAAAGTAGTCGCTGTTGGCCCAGGAAAACGTTTAGATGACGGGAAGATTTCTCCAATGCCTGTTAGCATTGGCGATATTGTCTTAATGGACAAATATTCAGGTCAAGAAGTCACCATCGACGATGAAGAATACATGATTCTCAAAGCTGATGATATTATCGCAATCATTGAATAGGAAGGAATTTTATGGCACCAAAAAATATTAAATTTAGAGAAGATGCTCGTCAAAAAATCTTAAAAGGCGTTAGAACGCTTGCTTCCGCAGTAAAAGTTACATTAGGTCCAAAGGGCCGTAACGTTGTGATCGATGCAAAATTCGGACCACCGAAAATCACAAAAGACGGTGTTACTGTTGCTAAAGAAATTGAACTCGAAGACAAGCACGAAAATATGGGCGCTCAAATGGTCAAAGAAGTGGCCAGCAAAACCGCCGATAAAGCCGGAGACGGGACAACAACAGCAACCGTTCTTGCGGAAGCAATTTATAGCGAAGGTCTTCGCAATGTCACTGCCGGTGCAAACCCAATGGACATTAAAAGAGGAATTGAACTCGCAGTCAACCTCATTATTGAAGAGCTTCAAAAACTCAGCAAACCGATTAAAGATTCCAAAGAGATTGCTCAAGTAGCAACGATCTCTGCCAACGGAGATGCAGACATTGGAGCCATCATTGCAAAGGCAATGGAAAAAGTCGGAAAAGACGGAACCATCACTGTAGAAGAAGCAAAAGGCTTTGAAACAACACTTGATGTTGTAGAAGGGATGAATTTTGATCGAGGCTATACATCTGCTTATTTTGTCACAAACGCAGAAACGCTCGTCTGTGAATATGAGAGTGCATATGTTCTCATCTATGAAAAAAAGATCTCTTCCATGAAAGAGTTTCTCCCTATCTTGCAAGCAGTTGCAGAGACAGGAAAACCTCTTCTCATTATCGCTGAAGACATCGAAGGCGAAGCTCTTGCAACGCTCGTTGTCAACCGCCTACGGGCAGGACTCAAAGTAGTGGCTGTGAAAGCTCCTGGCTTTGGCGACAGAAGAAAAGCAATGCTTGAAGATATTGCCATCTTAACTGGCGGACAATTTGTCAGCGAAGATCTCGGCATTCAACTCGAGAAAGTCTCTGTTGATATGTTGGGCAAAGTCAAAAAAGTGATCGTCAAGAAAGATGATACAACACTCATTGACGGCGCAGGCGCTAAGAAAGCAATTGCAGACCGAGTGGCTCTTCTCAAACGTCAAATCGCAGAAGCAACATCTGATTACGACAGAGAAAAACTACAAGAGCGTTTAGCTAAACTCTCTGGCGGCGTCGGAGTTATCCGTGTTGGTGCTGCAACTGAAGTTGAAATGAAAGAGAAAAAAGACCGCGTAGAAGATGCAAAAGAAGCAACAAAAGCGGCTGTCGAGGAAGGAATTGTTCCTGGCGGCGGTACAGCGCTTATTCGCTCGATGCCGGCTCTTGAAAAACTCATCGCAACACTCAGCGGCGATATCAAAATCGGCGCAGAGATCATCTTGCGATCTCTTTCATATCCATTACGACAAATTGCAGAAAACGCAGGGAAAGAAGGCTCTATCATCGTACAAAAAGTAGCTTCCATGAAAGCTCTTGAAGGATACGATGCACGAGAAGACGTCTTTGTAAACCTCGTTGACAAAGGGATTGTAGACCCAACGAAAGTAGTTCGTTGCGCCCTTCAATTCGCTTCTTCCATTGCTGGCCTTCTCTTAACAACAGAAGCCATCATCACAGAAGAAGATCAAGACAAGCCTGCAGCAGCTCCTGCTGGCGCAGAAATGGATTACTAATCCATTCACGCAAAAAGGCTAAGAGAGAAATCTCTTAGCCTTTTTATAATTCTCGAAAAGGACTAATCACCCCTTCAATCAATTCTCCCGGATTAAAAGCATTCTGAATATATCCCTCAACTCCAGCCCCACCAAACACCTCATGAATTAGCTGTTCTGTGGGAAATCCTTTCTGACTGCTGATATTCTCAAACTCTAGATGATCTACCTGCCGACGAATAGCACCTCCAATTAAAGAAGATCCCAAGATTTCAATGGTCAAATTATCTAAAATCAACTTTCGAATCACGACCTGTTTTTTACCTTTTGAAGGCTTCATACGATCACTCATCATCGTCCAATTATTTTCCGATCCGGATGCATTTAGAAGTTCAATATCTAACAAAACATCTTGCATATGAAGAAGATCAATCACTAAAGGATTTGCAAGTAGATGGTTCCATTGATACAACATCTTCACATCATGCACATGAAACGCGCTCCTATTTTGAAACTGCCTAAGATTATCAATACGAAAATCTCGTAAATGAGCATGAGTCGGAGCCGTATTCAACCATCCAATCGATACAGGAACCCGTATCTTATGACTTAAATAAAATGCGAAAACGTTTGCTTTTACTAACCATATAAAAATAATCACACCCAACACAATTAGCCAGAAAATCTTCCAGAATTTTTTTCGCATTAAAACACCAAAAATGATTAAGAAATTAGATATACCGACTCATTCATTTTGATCATAGATCTTTATACCGAAAAAGGTTCAAGAATCGGTTTTTAGACGAGATTGAAATTTGGCGCTTTTAATTCAGTTTTCTTGGGTGGCTTTCAACTGGAACGGGTATAAGCCTATTTCTTTACGAATGCAGCAGTTAAAATCCCTATTGCTACCCAATAAATCTTCGGACATCTATGGACATTTTGCATCCACTGAAAATAATTAAAATCTCTGAAACCTAATGGTGTAATTCTTCTTTGCACACTATCCCCCGTCCACATAATTTTTCCAACCATTTTGAAATAAAGACGACAAATTTATTTCCTGCATGCAAAAATAGCAATATTTTTTAGAAACCATTCAATTCTCATTAAAAAACAATCACAAAAGCCCCGCAACTCCGCATAGAAACGAAAAGATTTTTTTTCTATTTTTCTCGTTCAAGGATTTGTGATTTTATTTTTTGGAGAAAACTCCCGAGACACTGCATTCATTATAGTGAATTAAATGGTAATTTGGACATTTTGGCTAGCGCGAAGCTATTGAAAATTTTGAAAAACGCAACGCGCATTGTGTTTCAGGAAATTTAATACCTTAAACTCATCTAAATCCGATTCTCTTGAATTATTTTCGGTCTAACGGCAAAGACCTAACAAAACCGACTGGTGGTAAATGCTTGGTCAAAGAAGCGGAAGCTACACGAATATCATCTCTATACGTTTCTATTTGTATCGTATATGAAGTTTGACCTCTACCGGAATTACCTATCCATTCATCAATCTCTTTAAGACCGCTTGCAAATGCTCGCATTACACTCGAAGTCGAATCAATACTTGTGACCAGACAAACAGAATCCGGAATAGAAAAAGAAATACTAGTCGCCGGGGTAGTCAAAAGTTTATTAATCTGCGTACTCACAAGATCACCATATTAATTTATATATATATTATAAACAAAAACAAAACAAATTAAAAGAATAAAATAAATATATATTAAATTAAAAAAATTAATACAAAGAAATAAAAAAATCAGACAAAAAGGAGATTTTTCCAGAACCAAGACAAACGTTGAAAGGTCCAATAAGTATCAATCTTTTTTGAATTTTTTTGCATAAAAAGACC
>CAYVDU010000071.1:6312-7025 GCA_964450765.1 uncultured bacterium
TGTATTCAGTGTGAATATGAAAAAATGTCTAGCCGCTCTTGTTATCTGCATTCTTGTCTTATTTGGCCTGGCCGGAATTACATGGGTTCAAAAGACGGCGGTCTTTGTCCATCTTCTCTCTAAGGAAATGAAGGTAAAAGTCGCCCTTGAGAATCTAGACATTACAAAGAAAAACACTACTTTAACAAATCTTTGGATCGGAACCCCTCCTTCTTCTAAGACCTCCACATCTTTTGCCTCAAGATTGATTGAAATCATAGCAAATCCAAAAGTGGTTTTAGAAAACCCGATGATCATCGATAAGATTAGTATTTCCGACATTTCTATTGGAGTGGAGTACTACCCCGACCAAACAACAAATTGGGACTACATTCTCAGCACAAAGGCCCCTAAGAAAAAAAACAAAGGAAAAGACTACCTCATTCGCACCTTAATCCTTACAAACTTGAGAGTTACGGTCGTTTCGTCAGATGGAAAAAAGAAACAATACCCAACCATTGAACGGATGGAATTTCATAACATTAGCAGCGACTCCGGATTCCCAATTGCAGAAATTGAAAAAGCAATTTTCAAAAAAGTAATGCAAGATCTCTTTGATAAGCTCAACCTTTTCAAAAAACTACCCTTTGATGCTTTGCCCAAAAACGCCCCCACAAAACTGATCCCCCAACTCTTTCAATAAATGCTAAATAACTTAAAATAAGCGTGTTGCA
>CAYVDU010000072.1:0-1512 GCA_964450765.1 uncultured bacterium
CGATTGGCAAAGATCGATGAGCATTTTTTGGGGAAAAAGAATTGGTCTGCGTAACGAATAGACATGCTATTTCCGAAATAAATAGCTCGATTTGTGTCGAGAAATTGCATGCTGTGTGCTTCTGTAAAGGGGGACTGAAAATGCTCCTCAAGGAATGAGCGAATGATTTTATCAAGAGATTGCCATTCAGCGAGCCATGAGGGGTCGCTTGGGGAGAGAGAGCAAGTTTCACAGAAAGGTTGAATATCTGATGAAATTTGATGAGAAATTCTTCTTTCAGGATCTTGAAGGTTGTTGAAGGGACTTACAAAAGTAATGGGCGTATTTTTTCCAAAAGAAAGGATGTATTTTGAGATAAATGCATCGCCAAAATAGAGGATATGATCCGGTTCAAGGTGGATGTTGTTTTGCAGAATAAAATGAAAATGACGAATTTGTTCATCTGTTGAAAAGTGTCTGGTATTGGAAAGAATATCTGAAAACACCGGCCATTTTAACTTTTTTGCAAGTGCAAGGATGGGTTCTGGATTTGCAATATTTCCTCCGATGAGGATGATTCCTTTTTTTGCATCTGTTTTAAAGGGGGGGGCTATTTTTTGAGAAAATGTATGATGAATGGGTTTGCCGAAGGATGGGATTTGAGATGTGTAGAGAGGCTCTTGAAAGGGACAATTTAGTTGGACGGGACCAGGAGTTCCTTCTATGCTTTGAAAGACAGCTTGTGCGGTAATGGAACGGACCATTTTCTCATTAAGATGAGGAGCTAGATCGAATTGCCATTTTGTGATGGAGTTAAATAGTTGGAGTTGTTCTGTTGTTTGGTTGGCGCCGCATTGGCGGAGTTCTTGGGGGCGATCTGCCGTTAGTAAGATGAGAGGTATTTTGCTGTGATAAGCTTCCATGCAAGCAGGGGTGAGATTGGCAACAGCGGTTCCTGATGTTGTAATGACGGCGGTTGGGGTTTTTGTTGCCTTGCTGAATCCTAGAGCATAAAAGCCGAGTCCTCTTTCGTCGAAATGAATGATTGTTTTTGCTTTTGGATGTTCTTTTGCGCTGATGGCAAGAGGCGCGCTTCTAGAGCCTGGGGCAATGCAAAATTGCGAGATTCCTTGCGAGATGAGTTGATCAATGATGTGAGCGGCATATGTCATGTGATGAAGTTGGCTTTTTGCAATAATGTTTGTGAATTATCTTAAAGCTGAGAGCAATTTTCCTCACTACATATTGAAAAAAACTAAAGAATTTTTAAGAATTTCGAATGATGCCCTCAAAAGGTTTTTTTGAGGGCGTTTTGTTTAGGTGCTTTTGTTTAGCGCCAACGTCTGTCCATCCAGTCTAGGAATCGACGTGCCAAAGGAATTGGTTCGTCGGGTGCTCCGTTTCCGTTATTTTGTTGCTGTTGTTGTGTTTGTTGTTGAGTCATTGTTGCTGCTGCTGATGACCCATGCTGACGAAGAGTTGCATCTCTTGTTGGAGATTCATTTCGTCGAGGTGGTGTAGGATCTCTTAATT
>CAYVDU010000072.1:1612-7021 GCA_964450765.1 uncultured bacterium
TTGGAGATTCATTTCGTCGAGGTGGTGTAGGATCTCTTAATTGTTGCTGCTGTTGCTGTTGGAGTCCTGTTGCTGCTGCTGTTAAGTCACGTGGTTGTGTTGCATCTCTTGTTGGAGATTCATTTCGTCGAGGTGGTGTAGGATCTCTTAATTGTTGCTGCTGCAGAGGTAAATCGAGGGGTGGGTACTCTTTGTTGCTGCTGTTGTTGTTGAGTCGTTATTGACTCAAGTTGTTGTGCAGCTGTTCTTGTTGGTGACTCATTTCGTCGAGGAGGTGTAGGCTCTCTCAATTGTTGCTGCTGCTGTTGGAGCTCTGTTGCTGCTGCAGAGGTAAATCGAGGGGTGGGTACTCTTTCTTGTTGTTGAAATTCTCCCGTTGCTGTTGCTACCTGTTGTTGAGAGTAATCTCGTGATCGCGAAGACGTGAATGGTTGCAATGATGTTGTGTTTCCTAATCCGGTTAGCACTAGCGGAGGCATTTTTCTAGGGCTGCTTGAAGGGCTTGACGCTGCGGCAGCTGCATCGCCAGAAGCGTTTTTTGGGACAAAGTAAAGTTTATGCTTTTGGGATATAACTGCAAAATAATTTTGAGCAATATCGTCTATTTCAGTAGCGGAGATAGGTGCTGAGAATACAACGACTCTTTGTTGGTGATCGAAAGCTTGTATTCCTCGAGTGGAGGTATCATATCTTAAGGTTATTGATTGGTCTTGATTGTCTCTTAAAGGGACGCTTATAGTTCTGACGGTTGATAAGTTAGTTGGCGAGGTCATAGATTTCCTTCTGTTAAAATTTGAAAGAGCGAAGGATTCTAATTTTTAATACATAAATTGTCAAAAAAATATTAGGCGCTTGGTAGAGATATCCATTGTTGCGGTGCTTTTTTATTGCCGATATGTTGGGTTCTTCGTCGTTCAGTGATTGCACTTTGAATCTCTGCTTTGGAAGAACCCAACACTTTAGCTAGCTTAATTTTTTAAGCAATAACGCATTGCCATCTTGACTGTTGTTGCTGAGTTTCGGGAAGGGTTGTCGCTGCATTCTCTCCTGCTGCTGCGCTTTGAGTTCTTCCAAATACTAGATTCCAAACGGTCCAAGGTCTTGATTCTATCTGTACCGTACTTGCATCGGAGATCACCGCTGCGTTTGAATCGAGTTGAGCAGCTTCTGTTGATTGAGGAATGGGAACAAAGGTTACTCTTCCTTCCCGAATAACAGCAGTATGAGTAGTGGATAGTCCTCTCAATTGGTCAGCAGTGAAGCCGTCAGGTAGTTGAAGTTCTCTTTCGTTTCTGCAGTCGAAAGCAACGAGGTGATTCCCTGATGGGCTTCTCAAGATTCTTGCCATGTTTCTGCCTTCTGGGGCATCGATAAAATGAGATGAAAACTGGGATGAAGGGAGGTTTCCTGGTAGTGACGCTGCTGTGGTAGACATATATTTTCTCCTGAATTTTGGTTAAAGTGAGAAAAGTTTATACATTCTTTATACAAAAAATGTCAAAAAATTTTTTGAAAAGAGGCTTCGATATTGAACAGGTTTCGGTAAAGTGTCATCTTATGGTTTAGTTCCTCCCATTCTGCGGAAGGGGTTGATCCCTCGACGATACCGCACCCGGTATATAGATGAATGAATTTTTGTTCGATGAAAGCAGAGCGGATGGCAACAATAAAGTGCGCCTCTTTTTCTGTAGACCATCCGATCACTCCTCCGTAGAGTCCTCTTTCAAAAGGTTCTTTTTGTGAGATCCAATGAAGAGCCTGTTTTTGAGGCGTTCCAGAGAGGGCTGGTGTTGGATGTAAGGCTTTTGCAATATCTAGATCGGAAATATTGGCTTTGAGAGTTGACGAGGCGGTTGCATGTAGATGCTGCACATTTTTTGTTTTTTTTACGCCTATTTTTGAAAAATGGACTGGCGTTTCGCAAAGAGGAGAGAGCGCTTTTTCGATGAATGTTTGAACAAATGCAATTTCTTTGTATTTTGTTGTATTTTGTAGAAGCTCTATTTCAAGGATCTGATCCTCTTCAAAAGATTTGCCTCGGTACGTAGTGCCGGCAAGAGCTTCTACAAAGATTTGATTGTTGTGTCTTTGAAAGAGTGTTTCGGGGGAGGCTCCGAGAAAGGCTGTATTTTCATCAGCAAGACAAAAAAGAGTTGCATTCTGTGCATATTGTTGAAGATGGGAGAGAAATGCAAAAGGATCGATGTTTGTTTGACATTGGATCGTGCATTTTCTTGCTAAAACAGCTTTGGAAAGATGTCCTTTTTCGATTTCTTTGAGTGTGTCATTGACGCATTGTTCCCAGCCGTCTTTGGTTGGGAAGAATTCGCATTGCGTGATCGAAAGTGGATCCGATGGAGGAGGAAGTGTAGAGATTCGAATGACATGATTTAATTGCTGGGGATTATGGCTATTAAACGGAATGACAAAAAAAGACGCGTTTTCGGGGGGGGGATTTCCGTTGAGATCTGACCAGTAGAGTTTCAATCTTTTTCTCCGATATAAAGAGAAACGGCTCCGAGTGCCATGGGGAGGATTTGAACTTTGCAAAAACCGCTTTGTTTCAAGAGGTGGGCAAAAGCATCTCCTGAAGGGAAAGATTCAATGGTTTCATTGAGATATTGATAGGCTATTGATGATTTTGAAAGAAATGCGCCAATGCGGGGTAATATTTTTCGTAAGTAGAAGAGATAAAAAGGCTGAATTGGTTTTGGAGGTAAAGAAAACTCAAGAATGAGGCATTTTCCATTTTGCTTGAGAACCCGATGGATTTCTTTTAAAGCGATTTTGGGATTTGGCATATTTCGAATCCCAAAAGAAAGACTCACCGCATCAAATGTATTATTTTGGAGAGGGATTTCTTCTGCGCTTGCTTTGAGAAATTGGATTTTATCTTTGTAGGGTTTTTCACTGACTTTCTTTTTTGCGATATCTAGCATTTCTGTAGATAGATCAAGGCCGATGATTTTTTGGAGGGAGAGTTTCGGATTAGCAAAGAATGCCAAGATTTGATCTGCCGTTCCCGTCGCTAAATCAAGAATTTTGAGGTTTTTTTGTGAAGGGAGGTGGTTTGCAAGTGTTTTTCTCCATTTTTGATCTCTTCCAAAAGAGAGGATTCGATTGATGGCATCATAGGTAGGTGCGATGGTGTCGAAGAGTTTTGGACTCTGTTTCTTATCTAGGTACTGGGGTTGCATAATGTGTCTCTAAATGATATTTTTGGGTTTCAACGAATAAAAGTGCGGCAAGGATAAAGAACATGAGTTTTCCTTGTTGGTAGAAAATGGGATAAAAATCACATCCGCCAATAAAAAGAAATCCAATGAAGAGAGCGATGAGAGATGCGGTTTGGGGAGAAAAGCTTGTTTTCCTGATTTCATTTCCGATAATGCCAATGAATCCAAGAAAGGCGGTAAGTGCCAAAATTCCCATTTCTGATGCCAAAAAAAGATAGATGTTGTGGGCTGCTGCCGGATATTCATTGGGAGCTAAATAGGGTGTTGCGCCTAAAGAAAATTGGTGAAATCCAACTCCGGTGACGGGATGATCTTGAATGATTTTAAAGGCGACATTTTGCAAGGAGGTTCTGATGGCATCGGAGCCGACAACAAGATTGTTGTAATTGAGGATGCCTCCTCGATACAAAAATTGTTCTCCAAGCAATCCAATGTTTATAAGTACTGCAATGGCGATAGTGAGTATTAAAAATCGATACGACGGTGTTTTTAAGAGAGTGCGAATTCCTTGTTTGAAAAAAGCCCATGAAAACCAAACAAGGGTTCCTAAAATAGTGGCAAAGAGCGCTGACCTAGAGTAACTGATGCTGAGGGCAAAGACTTGAATGACTAAAGAGGCGGCTAAGAGAAGCCGTGTTTTGGTGTTTTTAGCTCCGATGATGAGTGCGTAAGAGATCAAAATAGAGATAAACATGAATCCGCCAAATACATTGCAGTGAGGAAGAGTCCCTGAAACACGCCATAGGTTGGGATCTGCTGTATAGGAAAAAAGATGATCGAAGATCCACCTCTTTCCTTCGGGGATAAAAAAAGAGGCCGTCGCATGGCTTGGCTCTCCTAAAAGGCGAAGGCCTAAAGACCCTTGCTTAAAATATTGAGTGATTGCAATGCAGCTTTGAATAAGAGCTGTGATGACAAATGCATTGAGCAGCGTTTTCGTTCTTTTTTCTGAGGAAGGAATTTGTGTGATCCATGCGAAAAGAGCAAAGGGTGTAAAGAGTTGTAAAAGACGAGTATAGACTAGAGGGTATTCAGAAAGAGGAGATGTCACAAGAGAGAGGATGGCAGAGAAAAAAATGATCCATAAAGGAAATGTTTCTTTTTTTAACAGAAGATGCTGTCTATATCTTCTGAAAATGAAAAGAGCGATGAAAAATAGAAATAGGGCTGCAATATCAGAAGGATAAAAGTAGATTTTTTTATCGAAGTATTGGGGGAGAGACAATCCTTGAGGAATGATTTTTTCTGATAGACGTCGAAGGGGTTTGTCATATTTATGTTCGATCGGGATCGCAAAGATCACAAGAGATAAAAGAGCGGAAGCCCATGAGATGATGATTTTTTGGATTCTACTCAGCATGGATTAATTATTGTTGTAACTTCGCATAAGAAGTCAAGAGATGATATAGATAGAGATAGACATCTTCTATGGCAAGATTGTTTCTCACAAATTCCATCGAGCTTTCTGCAATCTTTTTTGCGTCTTCTTCATGTTCTACGGCCCATTGAATTTGATCGGGTAGATCGGAGAGATCATTTTTAACGGGAATGTAGTGTAGGTAGGGTTCAAGTCCTTCGTAGTACCACTGAATATAAGAGCTTGTTTGTTTAAAAACGACGGAATTGGAAAGTAAAAGCCAAAAGAGTCTTTCAAATGTACAAGCGTTTCCATCTACATCAATGAGATATTTGTATTTGACGTGATCTTTTTGGGAAACTCTTTTTGAAAGCATTTTTCGAGCTTTTAAAATAGATGGAACTTCCGGTGTACATTGTACAACTCCGGTAAAGCGGGCATCGATTTTTTGGGGATATTTTAAAGAAAGAAGAACAAGTTGAGAGCGTGGAATCAAATCCCAGTTGGAGGCTGTTAAAAATCCTCCGGTGCTAGCGCCTCTCCAAAAAACTTGGGGAATTTTTTTCTCCCATGGATATTTATGATTGGCATGATGAATCATCTCTCGTAATCCCGGATATCCCGTGAGCGCTTTAAAATCGGGGATGAGGACAAACGGTTTAGTTCCTTTTGTTTTTGAAAAAGTGAAACAAGGACAAAATGGAAAGTTTGGGTTGCCTGCAAATCCATCATGTAGGCTGATGACAAAATCAACATCAGGAAGCGGGAGTGTTTTGTGGAGTTTTTTGACGGCAGCAAGTGTATGTCTAAAGAGTC
>CAYVDU010000073.1:0-7009 GCA_964450765.1 uncultured bacterium
CAATGTCTCCTTCGACGCTTAAAAGTTCGTGGAACGTTTCTCTACTGCAGCTTGTTGCGGCGGTGCTAAAGCCTGTTCCTATGGGATCGATGAATACAAGATCTGTCCATGGTAGCAATGTTTGGGGATTGTCGATGATTTGATAGGGAGGGAGTAATGATTTGCCTTCAGAGGGAGTCAGGATGCGGTGGGGGCCAAAACTACAGATGGTAAGAGGTCCGCAGGAACTTCCCGGTCCGCCAGGAAAAACAAAAGTAATGGGGCGGTTCTTTTCAAATTCTTTGAAGTAGGCAATGAAAAAAATTTCGGGAGATTCTGCTTCGTCTCTGGTTGTTATGGGAAGAGTCCCTGTTACAGCCACATAGGGAATGGTGCTGTCTTTGTAGGATAATTCATGAGGGGTGTAGACGATGGAGTTAAATTCATCATCGCCGAAGAGGCAAGATGTGCAGTAGAGAAGGAATGAGAAAAAGAGTTTTGCTGAGAAGGAATGGTAGTGCATCATGATGTTTTTATCGGTTTAAAAAGTGTTGCAACCAAAAAAAGAGTATAGGAGATCTTTGTAGTACACAACAAAAAATAAAAATGTTCGGTTGAAAAATAGTGTGCAGGGTAGGTAAATTAGATTCTTATTTAAGGATTGATAGCTCAGTGGATAGAGCACCCGCCTTCTAAGCGGGTGGTCGTAGGTTCGAGTCCTACTCAATCCGTTTTTTTGAGAGTTTCATGTTTCTTGGTGATCGTTCTTTTCAAAAAAAGACTTTTAGTCAATTAGATTCCGCGTTGGTCCGGTTAAAGTCTACCCCCGCAGGGTATCAACGGATCGAAGAGGTGAATCGCACGCTTTTGGAGTTCATTCAAAAGGAAAAATCGCCTTGTTTTTTACTGGGTGCTGTTTTGGACTTTATTTCAAGGATCGATCAAGACGGGATCCTTGAGCGTTATACGATGAGCGGCTTTGAGTTGTGGCTGAATCAAAATTCCCAATTAAGCTTTGAAGAGAATTTAAAAATTCGAGGGAAAATTGTTGGGAAGTGGATTGAGCGTAATGATTATCAATCTTTTTTTCCGATTGGAATGGGCAAGGTCTATGAGGGAACTCATTTTGTGACGGCTCATAAATCCCCGGATTTAGATACGACGATTGCTTCTTTTTGGGGATGGGTCGATGCTTTTGGAGCGCGGGTTGGGGATTCTTTGCACATTTGGAATCTTCCCGGAGGTCCTCCTGCATCTCAGATAGAGATTCAGTGGCTCTTCTCAGATTATTTTGGATCTTGTGTTTTTACACATCTTGCGAAAACAAAGACAGCGCTATCTTTGAGCGGTAAGGATTTGATGACTCAGAAAGGGATGTCATTGAAATCGTTAACGGATTCGATTGTTGATGCGGATCACGAACCAAGTCGTCCTGCGGTTGTGATGGTCGATCAAGAAAGGCGTTATCTTGGCGATTGGCGTAGTTTTGATGTGGAGAGAGTCCGTCAGGTCATTATTATGCTGAGTTCTTGTTTGCGCTGGTTTGAGAATCATTTGCATTTACATATGGTTTCTCTTTTTGCTAAGCAAACGGTGAGATGGGAAGAAATCGAGCCTTGGTTTTCTCATCTTTTTTCCACACGGCTTGAAGATTGCGATCCTGCGAGAGAATTTAGCGCAAAGCAGCGCAAAGAGGTTTTTGACTTTATTGTTCAGGTATTAGGATTGTCTCAGGGACTTGCTGTATCTTTCGAGCATCTTGGAGTTTGTCTTGCAAAATTGGCAGATGTTCCTTTCTCAGGATCTAATCAATTTATCCAAACAGTTCGCAGATTGTTTGACGGCAAGGGGAATTTAATTGAGAATCGGACGGATCTTTTTTCTTTCTTGGAGATTACGATTCGGGAATTGCATGAAGCTTTATTGAAAGTGCGCGTTCGTTTGGAAAAATTAGATATTGCACTCCAAACAAAAGAACGGGTGTTTGGTCGCTTGCCTACGTTTGTTACGCTCCGTTCCGAAGTGGAAGAAATTCGTCAGAAAATTGGTTCTTATGTTTCTTTAACAGTGACCTATGAAGATCATCAGCAGATGTTTCCTGCTGGGGTAATCCATGCGGCGACGATGCGAAAGCAAATTTTGGGAACCGTATCTTTGCGTGATTTTTGTAATCGAGATGAGATGGGAATCCCTTCTTATCTAGATGTGATTAGCGTCATTGATCACCATAAATCCCAGCTTCAGACATACACCCCACCGTTTGCGATTATTTCCGATGCTCAATCGAGCAATTCTTTGGTGGCAAAGCAGGCATTTGAAATCAATGACCGGTATTCTTCAAGAGGACAATCCCTTGAGTCGATTGAGAAGCAAATTCAACTTTTGATGAAGGATCCGTCTCAAAGATCGCATCGTTTGATTCAGCGGCTTCTTCAAAAACAAGCGGCATGTTTGCAAAAACATTCGTTTTTTGTGGATGAAGAAAGAGAATATACTGAATATTTGCACTTTTTATATGGCATTTTGGATGACACAGATCTATTGAGCAAGGTGAGCTATGCTGATGTGGAATGCGTAGCATCTTTGTTGAATCGATTGAAATCGATTGCTGAGACAAAAGAAGTGGAAGTGATTTCTTTGGACGATCTTCCAAGGGATCATCAATTTCCTAAAAAAGCTGCGATCAGAATTTTGCAAAATGAAGAGATGTATTCTCTATACAGAAAAGCGTATGAACATCGAGAGAAAGAAGTTGCAGAGCAGATTCGCCTTGTTTCTCTTCGCAAGATGTCTCACTTTTTTGATGATACAAAAGAACAAAATGGGTGTTGTCGGATTGGGCAAGCAAAAATATTTGCTACCAATGTTTCCCTTTTTCATAAAGAAGCCGGTAACATTCGATCCGTTTGGATTGATTCAGCGCAGCGAGTTTTCAAGGAAAAACCAGAAATTGTCTTGCATATTCAAATGATCAGTACGATTGTGAGCGCGAAGGAAGTGTTTAGCGGTGCCTTAGGTCAATATTCTCATAAGGATGAAATGTGGATCTGGATTCCTCAAGAGGAAAATGCGTTAGAGCAGTTGAGACGTTTTTTAACGGCTTTTCAATTTTCTTTGGGTCTGAAAGAAAATCCATTAGAGATAGAGTTTTTCG
This sequence comes from uncultured bacterium, assembly GCA_964450765.1. Lineage (GTDB taxonomy): Bacteria > Chlamydiota > Chlamydiia > Chlamydiales > SM23-39 > DAIDHZ01. Next base: position 3,134 of record CAYVDU010000073.1, read on the forward strand.
GTCCGAATGCAGAGGAGTTAAAATCTGTTTTTAAAGAAAGCTTTTTGAAAGCGTCTTATCAAATGACAGAGTCTAAAGAGTCCTTTGTTGTGATTCAGTACAGGGCTGGGTCTTTAAATTCTAGAAAGGCGATGGTTTCACCTTTCTTGCCTAAAGGATCTTAAAAAATATCTTCCTTTGCATTTTTGGTAGCTTTCAATCTCGTCTAAAAACCGATTTTTGAACCTTTTTCGGTATAAATCATCTGTTAATTTTTGATGCTTTGATGCGCTGCAATTGAATGTTGTTTTTTATAATAGGAAGAGAGCTGGCTATATAAATAATTTCTAAAAAATTGTTGATTTGCAATCTAAAAGGGCTGTGAAAATAATTTAAAGAAACAATTTAAGAATCAGTTTTCTCGATGACAGCCCTTTGTGTTAAAAGATGATTATTTTTCCTCGATGATTTCCAAACTGACTCGGATTCCATTGCGGCTAGCAACGGACATAAGCAAGGTGCGGATAGCGTTAATTGTTTTTCCTTTTTTGCCGATGATTTTTCCGATGTCTGATTTTTCTACGCCGAGCTCGATGATCAGAGTGTGAGTCCCGCCAATCTCATTGATACGGACTTGATCGGGGTGATCTACAAGATTTTTTACGATGTACTCAACAAATTCCTTCATATTGAATTCCTGGTTCGTTCAAACAATTATCTGCTTTAGGAGGCCTAATAACAAAACCTCTTTTGGTAAAACTTTACAAGAGATAGGTTTTAAAATCTAGTAGCAAGAGCTACTTGCAGCGCGTGAAAGGGGCTATGGAATGTTATTTTTCATAAATGGAATTATATAGTGGTTCCACTTCAAAGTCCTCTATCTTTTCATTTTTTCTGCGCTTTCTCTTTTCTTCTCATGCTGATCTTTAAGTTTTTATTTACCAGAACCTGATCAAAATAGAGAACTTTCAACTGGAACCACTATATACCGAAAACGATTCAAGAATTGGTTTTTAGGCGAATATTTTTGTGAAAAATCATTAAAAATGGACGTCTAGATATTGGGAGAGCAAAGAGTGGGACCGCAGAGTTGATGAAGCCAATGTTTGAAGTCTTTAGGGATGGGGGCTATCAGTCGTATCGGCTCTTGAGTGATCGGATGTTCAAAGTGAAGTTTGTAGGCATGTAAAAGCAGTCTTTCGGGTTTTAGAGATCGATTTAGTTTTTCGCTTCCATAGACGGGATCTCCGAGAATAGGGCATCCGATGTGTTTTGAGTGCACTCGAATTTGATGAGTTCTGCCTGTTTTCGGATGAATAAGGGCTAAAGAGACTTGATCATTGAACGCAACCGTTTGGATCGTGCTGATGGCTTCTTTCCCATCTGAGAGTACGGCCATTTCTTTCCGATGCACTGGATGGCGCCCGATGGGAGCCGAAACAGTACCATTGGGGGGTCTTCCGCAGCAAATGGCTAAATATGTTTTTTCGATTTTTCGGGAAGAAAATTGTTCAATGAGTTTTTGGTGTGCAGCCAATGTTTTGGCGGCAAGAAGAATTCCCGAGGTGTCTTTATCGAGTCGATGAACGATCCCGGGACGTAATGGATCTTGACTTGGAGCGAGGCGATCGCAATGAGCAAGGAGAGCATTCACGAAAGTACCGGACCAGTGACCTGGTGCTGGATGAACAACCATTCCTGGAGGTTTATTGATCGCTAAAATGTGTTCATCTTCGTAGAGGATGTCTAAGGGAATGTTTTCTGGTGTTAAAGAGGGCCCTTTAATCGCCTGAAAGCAAACTTCGATTTCATCGTCTTCTTCCGGGCATACTCTTTTTTTGATGAGTTCGCCATTGAGTAAAACGCAGCCCTGTTCAATTAAAACTTGAAAATATGTTCTTGAGTAATTAGGAAAGCGATTGGATAAGAGTTTATCTATGCGAATCCCTTCTTCTTCGGGTAAGACAAAGAGAATATCGCCGGATTCTACGGGTTCGTTGAGTAATTCCATACAAAGTTACCTTGGATTTTAGCTTAACATTGTCTTTGAAACAACCCGTTCTTTTTCTTGGGGTATTTTCAATGCACTTTCTTGAAATATTTAAAAAAAGTTATACCATTTATGGAAAGTAACATTGGATTGCAGAGCGTCAAAAATCAACGATCTTAAGTATTAGTCGTCGCCTTGTTCGCTCTTTCTTAGTTTTCTGATGGCCTTAAGAGCCCGTTTTTGTTCATGTTGAATTTGAGAATTGACTTGTTGAATGATGGCATTCCAAAGCTGACCGGCTTCTTTTGCGTTAAAATGCATGCCGAGAAATGTCATTGGCTTTGCGACGATTTTTTGGTATTGGCTTTCAAAATGCTTGGGGATTTTTGCTGATTGATCTGTTGAATGTGTCGATGGTTCTTTGGGATGAATGGGTTCTTTTGGATTGACCATTTTACGTCTCGGTTTTATCTTTTCTGGATAGTACTTGATCTAGATTCTTGTTTCAATAAAATTGGTGGCTATGAGTGCTATGTTTTCTGATTGTCTCTACACGTTGCAACAAAGTCGGATAGATCCTTCTTATTTTGAGATTCAAAAAAACGCCCAAGTGATTCAGGAAATAAAGGTTCTATTTTCTATTCGAGATATTCCTCGCGGCTTTCATTCACTGGATGAAGTGTTTGAGTGGCTTGCAAAAATGGAGAACTCTCTTGCGAAAAAATATGCGTACCGGTTACTGACTTTAAAAAGTTATTCTAAAGCAGCATTGTTGAAAAAATTAGAGGCCAAGGGTTTTTCTTTTGCGGTTTCGAATGCACTGGTGATGGATTTAGAGCGTCTTGGGTTTCTTTCTGATACTGTGTTTTTTCAAGGATTTGTTCTTAAAATGGCAAGACGTGGGTATGGTCCTTTGTACATTGCAAGAAAGATCAGAGAGGTAGGAGGAAATGAAACTCATGTGCGTGATTTCATGGATGTTTCTCTTCGAAAAGAAGCTTTATCGAAGGCTCTTTTAAAATTGAAAAAAAAATCGGGCAAACAAAAAGCGATGGCTTTGTTTCAAAGGGGATTTGATTGGTCAGATTGTATGAGTATATCCTATGGATGTAGCGGTTCTAGGGATTAATTTTAAGACAGCGTCATTTTCTCTCAGAGAAGTCGCGGCAAAAGAGATCCAACTTTTAAGTGGGAAATCTTCTTTTTTGCCGCATGATTCTTTTGTAGTATTGCTCACTTGCAATCGTTTGGAATTTTATTTGAGCACTTTAGATGTTGAAAAAACAAAAGCCGAACTGTTGTTGTTTTTGCAAAAAAAAGTGGGAGAGTCTTTAGAGTCGTATTGTTACTTTTATGTTGGATGGAATTGTTTTTTCCATCTTTGTTGTGTAGTTTCTGGACTGGATAGTGCCATTTTAGGGGAGACGGAAATTGTAAGGCAGGTGAAGAGTTCTTATCTTCGCGCATGCAGAGAGTCTTTTTTGCCAAGTCACTTACATTATATATTTCAAAAAGCTTTCTGTGCCGCGAAAGCCAATCGACATCGCTTTTTTTTAGAACAAAGAGTGCCTAGCTTGTTTAGTATTCTTTGGAAGAAAATGAAAGGGACATTTACAGAGGTGGAGCCTTTAAAGATTCTTTTTGTTGGATTCTCTGAGATCCATCGGGAATTTGCATCTTTTTTGAGCTATAAAGGGGTGCATGATATTACTTTTTGTACACGGAGTCCTGAGAGAGTCAAAGGGGAAAAAAAAACGTGTTCTCGAGAAGCTCTTAAAGTTTGGTCCCAGTATGATGTGATTTCTTGTGCTACGATTTCTGAGCATTTTTTGATTCAGGGCCCAGGAATGAAAAAGCATCTTCTCTTTGATCTCAGCATCCCTCGCGTGATTGACCCTAAAGTAGCG
>CAYVDU010000074.1:0-7006 GCA_964450765.1 uncultured bacterium
CTGTGACATTCGTCACTCCAAGAAAGGCTTCAAAAAAAGCGAAGAAAAAAGCAATGATCAATGACACTAAAAATCCGTAAATCAATTGACCGACGCGGCTTTGTAACTTTTTGTGCAATTTAAGCGTCTTGCGCGCGGCGCCAAACAACAACTTCGAATACCAAACAAAACCGATAAGCATGTTCACAATAGCCGCAAGAAAAATAACAAGCCAATCTATCTGCACAGATTCCATCTAACCTCTCCATTTAAAATAATCATTTCCATTTTTTAGACATTTCGTCAAGCACTATATAGCTGTTTCGCCTCAAAGGATTCTTGGAGATTCTCTATGAGCCCAATAATCGGATCCATAATCATAACAAAGCTGAGTTCCTCTAGATATAGGCTCCGCGGCGATCAAAACAACATGAGTCAAAGAGTCAAACGTCGCTAAAGAAGGCAAAAGGTTCGCTTGATGACTATGATTAATATACCGAGCGATTCCCCCTTGATTTTGCGCATCAATTAAAAAAGGACTCGGAACATCAGGGGCCAAAAGATACTCAAAACAATAAGCGTTTTTGCGATCGTGGCGCCTTCGTTTACGTACTATTCCTGAATACTCTGCAATAAACTCTCCTTTTTTAAAATCTTGATCTGCAAAAACTCCCCACCCCATTAAAGGATTTATGTAGCGCAATACAACTTTAGGAATACATTGAGAAGAGATCTCTTTTTTATAGTAACTGCCCAGCCAAAGCTGCTGTCTTGAAAGCTTTTGTTTTTTATGCAACTTCGCTGTCATTTTCAAGATTTTTTGCAAATCCGAAGGGCGCTCAAACTCCAAAGAAGAAATGAAAGGAACCCGCATTATTTGTTCGAATTCAACAATAGAAATAACCTTCTTTTCATTCTCTTTTTCAATACAAATAAATTGACTCATATCGACTTAGGTGCTCTTTGATGTTTTCTCCAAAAGAAAGAACCATAATCAAAAGTAAGCTGAACTCCTTCCTTAATTTCCTGAAGAGCCGTGAAAATCATACGAGGCATTCCTCTATAATAAACTGATTGAAGAGTCAAATTTGGAGTTGGACTGTGATTGATCCATCGCGTGAAATTCCCTCCTGTTTCAGCATCAATGATCAATTTTTGCTTGTCTAACTGAAATGCTCCATAGCGAACAATGTAATCTTTTTGATGTAGATTCCGTCTCATTCTTTTGCGAACAATTCCCGTATATTCACCAACATAAGAACATGCTGGAATTTTTTGCATTGCAAAAACACCAAACCCCACCTTACGATCTATAAAGCGGATCAATACAGGAGGATGTATCCCTTGCCGAATTTCTCGATCAAAATAGATTCCCATCCATTTTTTCTCAGGCAAAATCAAATCTTTTAGTTTTGCCTTATGTGTATCGTATAAAATACGGTGCAACATCTGAACATCTTCAAAAACAGGACAAGAAAAGAACGAAAAATTTCTAGGCATTGGCAATTGCATAGAAGACTCCCAAAAAACTCTCGACTGAGAATCAAAAGAAACCTGAGCATGAGGTGTTTTTGGCTGTAATAGCGATTCACGATTCAAAAAACGAGCAAGATCCATAGGTATCAGCCCATAGAGATTTTTTTGATACAAAAGCGCGGTGTCTGCAATCAACGAAGGAGGAAGATCTTTCTTATTATGAAGAACGGCAATATGAAGAATTGTATTGCCCTCTTTTGTCGTTGCAATACGAAGCCCTTCATCGAAAGGCTGTATTTGATCAAAAAAATATTCCCAAGTGATTTTTCTATAGCACAGCTTTTCCAATATTCCATCAAAATAGCTCTCTTTCATTAACGAGGGAAAAATCTGCTTGGGTATATACCGAAAATGATTCAAGAATCGGCTTTTAAATAAGATTAAAAGCTGCCAAATTTTCAAAAAAATCAGACATGCAGTCTTCATGAACCTATCCTAGTAAAAAGTTTCGGTCGATTTTTAGGTTCTTTTGAACCGATTTTTCATTAAAATTGCAGGGGTAATATCAACATTAGTATATAACCCCTGCAATTTTAATGGAAAATCGGTCAAAACAATCCCAAAAATCGACGAAAAATTTTATTAGGATAGGTTCATCCTATACCTTTTTGAAAATTTGAGGCTTTGCACTTGCCTAACATCGGTGTAAATACTTGATCCACAATCATCATCAATCTTCAAAACGCTCAGCGGCTGCTTGAATGTCAAAGTATAGTCATTTGAATCATATTTGATAACTTTGGAAATTTGGCAACATCCAATCTCGTTTAAAACTTGATTCTTGAATCATCTTCGGTGTAAAGACATTATTAACAGACACAATCAAGCAAAGAGACATATTTATGGCGAAGTTTCCAATGAAATTTGAAGTACAAGCCACAGCTTCAAGCGGTATAAATTCTCGCTGGAGCGCCCAAACTGACTCCCTGCCCCCAATCCCCTCAGCCATTCCTCCTGAGTTTTCCGGTCCTGGAGGAGGATATTCTCCTGAAGATTTATTTGCCTTATCGATTGTCAATTGCATGATTGCGACATTTAAAGTTTATTGCGAAAAAGCAACGCAAACATTTCAAAATATTCAAGCAAAAGCAATATTAACTGTCGATAAAATGCCAACAGAATCTTGTTTTGGCATGACTGAAATTAATATCGCTTTTCATGTTACAGGATCTTCAAACCCAGATAAAATCAAGATGCTTCTAGAATCCGCCATTAAAGATTGCGCGGTCAGTAATTCCATTAAATCAGGAAAGACTTTTAATATTCATGTCTCTTAAACTCTTCTATCGAAAAAATAACTTTCGTTTTTGATACCCAATCGCGTAGAATAGTTTGCTTGGATTTTTATGATATCATCGAATGATTTCCTTCTATCAAAACAAAAGACAGTCTTTCCAGACCCCCCTTTAGTTCTCATTCTCATGGGTCCCCCTGGAGCTGGCAAAGGAACCCACGCCCCCCATTTAAGCGCCCATTTACAAATTCCTCATATTTCTACAGGAGATCTTTTTCGAGACCACATTCGAAGGCAAACTGAAATCGGGCAAAAGGCAAAGCATCTAATTGATTCAGGACTACTTGTTCCTGATGAAATTGTTACAGAAATGGTTTTTCAAAGAATTTCTATGCAAGATTGCCAAGAAGGGTTTCTATTGGATGGATTTCCAAGAACCCCATCTCAGGCGCAAGCTCTGGATGAAAAAATACAATCGACACATAAAATCTTAGTTCTTCAACTCAACGTATCTCCTTCCTTACTCATTGACCGAATTGTGGGACGCTTATCCTGTAAACAATGTGGAAGATCCTATCACAAAACATATGCCCCCCCCCACATTGAAAATGTTTGCGATGCCTGCCTAGGATCTTTGCACCAAAGAAGCGATGATACCGAAGAGGTTTTCAAAAAAAGACTGCAATTATACAAACAAGAAACAGAGCCTGTGATTGAACATTATCGAAATCAACAGGACGTCTTATTTGAAATTGATGGAGGTTTATCCAAACAACAAGTTCTTCATCAAATTCTGTGCCATACTCATTGCAAAAAATAATCTAAAACCTCATACTCGTCTTAGAAAAGCACCAGGGGTGCTATTTATTGTTACAATAAATAGCTGAGAAAGACCCTTATACCTGATCTGGATTATACCAGCGTAGGAAGAGTGGAAATGTCGACATCTGATCCTCAATCCCTATCAGCCCCTTGGTTCTATTTTATCCATGGAGGCTTTGCTTGAACCCCGTCGTACTTTCATCTTTAAGAAAAAAATTTTTCCATCCCTCTTTATATCTTGTTGCAAATAGACCCTCCTATTCGAATCAAGAACTTTTCATTTCGAAAATCATACAAGCCGTACAAGGTGGAGTTTCTTGTGTGCAATTACGAGATCATCAAAGTGATTTTGAAAGTGTTTTGCAACTTGCACGATCTTTAAAAGATCGCATCTCCGTCCCATTATTCCTAAATACCCGTCATCTTTTTGAAGTCGCTCTAGCTATAGACGCAGATGGCGTATATTTAGAAGAACCATATTCTTATTTCGAAGCAAGAAAACGATTGGGACCTGAGAAAATCATTGGCATTCCCGTAAAGACAATGGATGAAGTGAACCTCAGCAGTCAAATGGAAGGGCTTGATTATTTGAGTGTCAAAGTATCTGCCTCCAAGAAAACCTGTCCAAAAAATGATTCTCTGTGGGGACTTGAGGGATTACGAAAGGTGCGCAAAACGTCTCCTCATAGAATCGTAGCTATTGGAGGGCTCAATTTAGAATGTGCAGAAGAGATCTATCGAGAACTCAATTTCGAAGATGGAATCGCAATGGCTGGAGGGATCATGGATCAACATGACCCCTGCGATACAGCCAAAAAAATACGGGCAGTTTGGCAACAAGCGAAGAGAAAGCAATGAAGACTACATCTCCTAAATTATGGAATACGTGTCTTGGCAACCTTTTTGAGCATTATGATACAGCACTTTTTAGTTTTTTATCTCCCATTCTAGCACCCCTTATTTTCCCAGAGAAAGAAGCCATCACAGCGCTTATGCTCACCTACATGCTCATTCCTTTGGGGATGATCATCCGGCCACTTGGGTCTTTAGTATTTGGGTATATCGGAGATGTTTATGGAAGACATCATGCCCTATTTTTTACTCTTACGGGCATGGCTATTGTTTCAGGCTGCATGGCATTCAGTCCTACCTACCAACAAGTGGGAGCCCTAGCTCCCTTCCTATTTTGTCTTGGAAGAATCATGCAAAATTTTCTTGCTGCAGGAGAAACAATGGGCGGGGCTATTTTTCTTTTAGAACACTCTTCCGAAAAAAAACACGACATACTCAGCAGCATTTACAGTGCATCCACCATGGGAGGCCATCTTTTAGCTTCATTGGGTGTTTTTTTATTAAGCCATTATAACATCATCGATACGGGATGGAGATTTCTTTATCTTGCAGGCTGCATCACCGCATTTTTTGGCAGTATCGCAAGACGCTCCAGCACACCCGTTGCAACGACTATCAAAGTTTCAACGCCGATGGCCAACTTAAAAACGACATTTTATACGTATAGAAAACCACTCATCTGCATTGCGATTGCCGCAGGATTTGCTCACGCAACATATTCCATTGCTTTAGTTCTAATGAACGGATTCATTCCCTTAGTCACCTCCATTTCAAAAACTGAAATCATGAAAATCAATTCTTATTTACTCATCTTTGATTTTTCTTGCTTGCCCTTTTTTGGATGGATTGCTTCGAAAATAGCGCGCGAAAAAATCATGCTTATTGCTTCTTTAGGAGTCATCCTTTGCGCCATTCCTCTCATGATTTCATTAGAGGGGGCTTCTTTAGCAATGATGATTGGAATACGCATCTTTTTTGTCATTTTCGGCGTTGCTTTTTTTGCCCCCTTTCACGCCTGGGCTCAACAACTTATACCTCTCAATGCCCGCTACGCAGTGATCTCACTTGGCTATGCAATAGGATCGCAACTTTTAGGAAGTCCAACGGCAGCATTCTCTCTTTGGTGCTTTCAAACAACAAAAATGATTTCAAGCGTTGCATGGTACTGGATGTTCTTAGCCATAGGAGCCACAATATCCATTCTTCTTACCTTGCGATGGAAAAATATTCAAACTTTGGAACCAATCCAATGAGAATCCCTGAAGAGCCAAATCTAATCACAAGCAGTATCCTCGGAATTTCTCGAGGGTTGTTTGTACACTCTCTCATCTATCCTCTAGATGTCGTTAAAATTCGAGCGCAAAACTCTTCAGAAAAAAGCCATAAAATCGCCGCAAAACTTTTTAAAGAAGAGGGAATCCGTGGTTTTTATCGAGGACTCTCTCCTCAGCTCGTTAAAACAAGCATCAAGCAGGCTTGGGTATGGCCTATTATTACAACAATGCCACAGACTTTAGATCGATATGAAATCGGAGATTTTCAAAAACAAGCGATGACAGGCATGTCTATTGCTATCATCGATGCCAGTGTCACAACTCCTTTAGAAAGAGCTAAAATTTTATCAGCAGCCTCGAGTACAAAAAAATATTCCGTCTTCGATATGTACAAAGAAGGCTGGAGGGGCTATTCCACGCATCTATCCAAACTATCTGTGAATTGGGTGGTTTTTCTAACGGCACAAAAACATCTTCGAGACCAACAATCCGCTCAATCTAAAGAAAAACTATCACTTCCTCAATTGGCAAAAATAGGCGTTCAAGTCGCCTTCATTGTAAGTTTAGCAGCAGCTCCCTTTGACGTTGCGAACACGCTAAAACAAACACAGAATATAGGCCTTCTTCAACTGCTATCTCAAAGAAACTTCTCCAGATTCTATCGAGGATTTCCTCTTAATTTTCTTGGGCTTACAATCCACAATATAGCCTCTATCGTTCTCATTGATCGAATAGGAAATTAACTAGATATAGTGGATTCAATGAAAAAGTGCACGTTTTAGCAAATGCAAAAGCGGCAGAGCTTGCAGTCGTTAAGACTCTACAATTTATGATTTAATCCACTATGGAATGGGTATAGGTTCATCATCGTACAAAATCTTCTCTTCCATCCGTGAGCATCGTGATCATTCGCAAGATACGATCTAAAACAATTTGCGCTTCAAAGGAGGAGGAAGGCGATCCATTTTCCATCATATTTTGCAGCATATCCCTCTCCCTGAGAAACAGATTGCTTCCTTCTGGGGAAAGGAAAAAGGCTCCCTGTCTTGAATCTCCTTGAAATCGTTTTAGTTCTTGTTCAAAAGAATCAACCTGTTTGTGAATGAGCGCAAGTTGCGCCGAATGCAATTCTTGACTCAGACGATCGACTTCTTCATCCACTTTCCTTTGTTCTTTTTCGGCTTGCACTAATTTCTTTTGTAAAAAGGCAATTTTTTGTCTTTGCTTACTTGCAGACATTTTCTCAGTAACAACAACTCCAGAAGAAAGTAAGGAACCTCCTGGATTGAACGAACACCCTGACATCATA
>CAYVDU010000075.1:0-6959 GCA_964450765.1 uncultured bacterium
AAGATAAGAAATCTTCTTTGAATATTGTGAATGTTCTTGGTAAAAAAGAGGCTGTTTTATTAGTGAATCAAGAAATCGCTTTATTTAAAGAGAGTCTTGTTTCTTTAAATTTGTGGACAAAGCCTTTTCAAAAAGTACACGAATATCTCTTAGAAAAATATATGTCTTTTGAGTTCGTTTGAAAACTGATTTTTGACGGATTTTAAAAATGATCATATCTTGTTTATCCTGCCGCTTGCGATCATGCATATCCTGTTTTTTCTTTTTTGCGTTTAATCCACTATACATATCCTGCTACTTTTGAAGGGGTAGCAGGATTGTTGGAACAATTTATACGGGAGCTTCTTCTTTGGATGGTTTTTTTAAGAGCTCAGTAGATGCTGCTGCTGCTGTTTTTGCGTAGATCATTTTTTCGATTTCTTCTGCAAGTTTTGGATTGTTCTTGAGTTCTTCTCTTGCCGCTTCTCTTCCCTGGCCGAGTCTATGATTTTGGAAGCTGAACCAAGTTCCTCTTTTTTCAATGATATTTGCGTCAACGCCAACATCAATTAAAGAACCGATGTGCGAGATGCCTTCATTGAAAAGGATGTCAAATTCTGCAGATTGAAAAGGAGGTGCGCATTTATTTTTTACTACTTTAACACGGACGCGCGATCCAATATCTGATGTATTATCAGAATTTTTGATACCGGTTAGTCTTCGGATATCCATTCGGATAGAAGCGTAGAATTTAAGAGCTTTTCCGCCTGTTGTTGTTTCCGGATTTCCGAACATCACTCCAATTTTATCGCGGATCTGGTTAATGAAAATAGCGCATGTATTACTTTTAGAGAGCGTAGCCGTTAATTTTCTAAGAGCTTGAGACATCAGTCTTGCTTGAAGGCCCATGTGTTGATCTCCGATTTCCCCTTCGAGTTCAGATTTAGGAACTAAAGCAGCAACAGAGTCAATGACAATGACGTCAACAGCGTTGGAGCGAGCGAGCATTTCTGCAATATTAAGAGCCTCTTCTCCGTTATCCGGTTGAGAAATCATGAGATCGTCGATATTAACGCCGATACGGGCAGCATAAGCTGGGTCTAGGGCGTGCTCTGCGTCGATGTATGCGGCAAGACCTCCTGCTTTTTGCGCGTTAGCAACAATGTGAGTGGCAAGAGTTGATTTTCCAGAAGATTCCGGGCCATAAATTTCAACGATTCGTCCTCTTGGAACACCGCCGATGCCTAAAGCAAGATCAAGAGCAATAGCACCTGTTTTAATGATGCTAAGACCCCCGGACGCGGAATGCTTTCCAAGGGACATAATAGCTCCGTCTCCAAATTGTTTTTGAATGTGGGAAATGGCAAGTTCGAGCGCTTTTTTCTTGTTAGGATCAACGTTGGATTGTTTTGGTTGCTGTGACATAAATCTCCTGAAGGTTATCTATCCCGAAGAAAGATGAAAATTTGACAGCTTTGAATTTTGTCAGAAAGTCAGGTCTTCATCTTTCTTTGGTACTTTTGAAAATTGTAACAATTTATCGAAATAAGAGGATGTGATATTTGGATATATATCAAAGAAAGTTGAAGAACCTGCTTCGGGTGATATCCATTTTTACTTTCTTAAGAGATTTAAGTAGATGTAGAGGGAAAGATGATTTTATCAGGAGATATTGGGGGAACAAATACAAGACTTGCGATTTTTGAGCATAATCGAAAGGTGGCTGAAAAAAAATTTCCAAGTCAAAAATACAAATCTCTTGAAGAGATTATCGATGAATTTTTGAAAGAAAATAAGATACCCATTCAAAAGGCAGGTTTTGGAATTGCAGGGCCTGTTCGAGACGGAAGGTGTGTCGCTACGAATCTTCCTTGGATTGTGGATGCGTCGCACATTCGAAAACATTTAAAGATTGCATCCTGTGTTCTTCTGAATGATTTGGAAGCAAAAGCTTATGGAATCAAGGTATTGAAAAAAGAAGAACTCTTTCTTTTGCATAAAGGGACATCTCAAAAAGGAAATCAGGCGCTCATTGCTGCGGGAACGGGTCTTGGCGAGGCGGGACTTTATTGGGATGGAAAAGAGCATTGTCCTTTTGCATGTGAGGGAGGCCATGTTGATTTTGCTCCCAGAAATCAATTAGAGGTGGATTTATTTTTTTATCTACAAAAATCAACGGAGCACGTTTCTTATGAAAGAGTTGTTTCAGGTCCGGGTCTTTATTCGATTTATCAATTTTTGATACAGACAGCAAAAGAAAAAGAGTCTTTACAGGTGAAAGAAGCGATGAAAACAAAAGCACCGCCGATGGTTGTTTCTGAGTATGGAGCTCATAAGAAGGATCCTGCATGCATCAGAGCCTTGGATCTTTTTCTCTCTTTATATGGAGCTGCTTCTGGAAATTTGGCTTTAAAATTTCTTTCTTTAGGCGGTTTTTATGTGGGAGGAGGAATCGCTCCTGCTTTAGTCAAGCAAATGCAAGAAGGGCCGTTTCTTTCTTCTTTTTTTAATAAAGGCCGCTTCAAATCTCTTCTGGAGTCTATTCCGATATGGGTGATTTTAAATGATGATGCTTCTTTATTGGGCGTTACTTATTTTGTGGATCGAATATGAGTTTATCGGAACATGAAAAAATGTTTAATCATCGGTTTGCGATTCCAACGGTTGCGCCTCAAGATAAATGGGGACCCTATGTTTCGGAAAGGGGCTGGGGTACCGTTCGCGAAGATTATAGCCATGATGGAAATGCTTGGGATTATTTTCCGCATGATCATGCAAGAAGCCGCGCATATCGACGCGCTGAAGATGGAATTGCTGGAATATCGGATCGTTTTCAGGTGCTTCTTTTTTCGCCTGCTTTTTGGAATGGCGTAGATCCTATCCTCAAAGAGCGTTTGTTTGGATTAAATCCTTATGAAGGAAATCATGGCGAAGATGTAAAAGAGATTTACTATTACTTAGATGCAACGCCCGATCATAATTACTTAAAATATCTATATAAATATCCTCAGAGGGAATTTCCTTACGATCGTTTGGTAGAAGAAAATCAAAAAAAAGGAGCCAAAGATCCTGAATTTGAATTGATCGATACGAAAATTTTTGATGAGAATCGGTATTTCGATATTTTTATTGAATACGCCAAAGTGGATGCAGACAATCTTTGTATTCGTATTGAGGCGTTCAATCGAGGCCCTGATGCTGCTGATTTGCATATTTTACCTCAGCTTTGGTTTCGCAATCAGTGGTCTTGGGAGAAAAAAACGGCAGAGCGCCCCTCGATTCATTTAGGATCATCTAAAGGAGCTCTTTGCGTAGAAGCGGATGATCGCGCTGTTTCTTCTCCTAAAAACCTTCTTTTTGATTACCATTTAGGAAAACTCTATCTTTATGGATCCTTGGGAGGCAGCGTTCTTTTTACTCATAATGATACGAATCATCAAAAGTTATTCAATACTCCTAATGAAACTCTGTATGTAAAGGATGCATTTCATCGATATCTCATTGAAAAAGAACAAAATGCAATCAATCCAGAACATTTTGGGACAAAGTCTTGTTTTCACTATTTTTTTCCAAAAATTGCGTCTCAAAAAAGTGTGGTTTTAAAACTTCGTTTAACACCTTCTTCTTTACAAAATCCATTGGATGATGTGGATGCAACCATTGAAAAAAGAAGAAAGGAAGCGGATCTTTTTTATGAAAACATTCACCCTAAAAAGGCAACTCAAGAAGAAAAGTCGATTCAAAGACAAGCTCTTTCAGGACTTGTTTGGAGTAAGCAAATTTATATTTATGATGTGGGCGCTTGGCTAGAGGGCGATGCAAACACACCAACGGACAATTTTCGAAAGACAATTCGTAATAGTCACTGGCGTCATATTGTTTCGTTGCGGGTATTTTTGATGCCGGATAAATGGGAATTTCCTTGGTTTGCAGCGTGGGATCTTTCATTTAATGCCCTTGCCTATGCTCTCATTGATATTGAATTTGCTAAGTATCAAGTATGGCTTCTTTTATTTGATCAATTTCAGCATCCTAATGGAGCTGTTCCTGCGTATGAATGGGAATTTAGCGACGTGAATCCTCCTGTTCAGGCATGGGCGGCGCTTAAAATTTTCGAACATGAAAAAAGAAGGTTCGGAAGAGAAGACACAGTTTTTTTAGAACAATGCTTTCATAAGCTTCTTTTAAATTTTTCTTGGTGGATCAATAAGATTGATGCATTGGGAAATAACATTTTTGAAGGAGGCTTTCTTGGGATGGATAACATTGGATTTTTTGATCGATCTCAAAAACTGCCCCAAAATCATTGTTTAGATCAGGTTGATGGAGCCGGTTGGATTTCTCTTCTTTGTCTGAATTTGATGCGGATTTCTCTCATTTTAGCTAAGAAAAATCCTGTTTATGAAGGATTGGGCATTAAATTTTTTCACCATTTTATTTACGTAACCGCTGCAATGCGCAAAGGATATTGGCGTAAATATGATATGTGGGATGCAGAAGATGGCTTTTTTTATTCATTTTTACGAGGTCCCGACGGTAGTGTAGAAAAACTGAAAATTCGCTCTTTAAGCGGCATTATTCCATTTTTTAGCTGTGATGTTTGGGATGATGAAGAGCTCAAGAAATTTCCTCAATTTTATGCAGCGTATCAGTGGCTTTTAGAAAATAGATCGCATCTTGCAAAAACGTGTGTGCAAAACATTCCGCATATGAGCGGATCAAAACATGTTTTTGGTCTTTTAGATGCCGATGAATTACAAGTCTTTTTAAAAAATATTTGGAATCCGGAAGAGTTTCGCTCTGAATTTGGACTGAGGAGTCTTTCAAAATATCATCAAGACCATCCAGCTGAGATGAATGGATTTACGCTTTTTTATGAACCCGGAGAAGCGCAGGAGAAGATTATGGGAGGTAATTCGAATTGGAGGGGTCCGATTTGGTTTCCTTTGAATTTCTTGATGATCGATACATTGCTTAGACTCGGCGAAGGATTCAAAGATACGTTGAAAATACAGTGTAATGACGAAGCCTCAATTACGCTTCGAGAAATGGCTGAAGGTTTCGCCAAAAAACTGATCTCTATTTTTAAACAAGACGGAGCAGGTAAAAGACCTTTGTATGGAGATTTAGAGAAATTTCAAAAAGACCCTCATTTCAAAGACTACTTTTTATTTCATGAGTTTTTTCATGGCGATAGCGGAAAAGGGCTCGGCGCTTCCCATCAAACAGGATGGACGGCCCTTATTGTGCATTTGATTGATGAATTTTTAAATTAATGGATCTTTTTGGTGGCAAGTGTTCTTTTCATGATTTCTCATTGAAATAACGCAAAGCTACGCTGCTGATTTTAGCGGCTAAGAAGCCAGCAGGTATACTTGTTAGGCTTGATATCGCCAGTATGTTTTGTAGGCTTCCATGTGTGAGTGGAGACGCTATGAGAAAGCCTAGTAGTGTAATGACTCCCACGGCTAGTCCAACCTTTTCGCTAGTTGTTGAGCGTTTGCTTTTTTTTGGTTGTTGAGTTGTCTGGTTAATTGATCAGTAATTTTGTACTTTTGTCATTATTAAGTCCTTTTTATTATATAAACTATTATACGCTAATAATTAATTATTTGTCAATTTTGCTATTATTAGTAAAGTGTTAACTGTGAGTTTGTTGCTTAAAGTTATAAGGAGTTTATAAGAACAAAGAGTCGTTGTTGTGTTTTGAAAGATTTTGATTTAACTCATTTATAATGAGTGTTTTATTAAAGATATTCAGAGATTTTTGATGATGAGAAGAGATGCGGAGAAAATGGAGAATTGCAGGCGGCAGGATGAGTGAGGGGTGGAAATCCTCTTCATTTGCCGCTTGCAATTTGTAATATACCGAAAAAGGTTCAAGAATCGGTTTTTAGGCGAGTTCAAAGCGCCAAATTTCCAAGAACGCAAAGCAGGTTGTATTGCATGAATACTACCTGCTTTGCGTTCTTGAAAATTTGGCAGCTTTCAATCTCGTCTAAAAACCGATTCTTGAACCTTTTTCGGTATAGACTTATTACGTAACTAATGGCTAGAAGTCAAAGCGCGCCGTAGCTGTTAATCCATGGACATATAGATTGCCGTTGGGATTAAAGCTTGTTGTGGTGGTGTTATCAGTGAACTTTCTGAACATGTTTTGGTCAAAAAACACCTGAAATCCGTACCCTGCTGAAAAGTCAATATGCCAATTATTATTGTCAAAATAAGATCCCCATCCAAGTCCTAATTCGCTTTCAAAATGCGTTCTAAGGCAGTTGAGGTTTTTTTGAACTGTTTGAGTGCCGCTTGCTAAAATTCCATCGCTATTTGTCGTTCCGTTGAGAGTGCGTAGCTTGGTGTATTGCGTAAATAAGATGTCAGCCATTGCATTTCCAAACAATCGAACGCCAGATCCCAATGTCCAGTTTGAATAAAGACCTGCTCGAGGTCCTACAGCCCAAGAATGGGATGTGTTTTTCGAAAACTCAACAATGCCGCTAAAATTTTCATTGGAACCATAAACAACGTGCATTTTTTGGCGAATCCAAGCAGCTCTTCCTGCAAAGAAAGGACGGAAAGAGAGTTTTGTTCCCACATAGTAGCAGCGGGCGAGCTCCCAATCTAATAGATCCATATGAAGATGCCAGTGTTCTTTAGCATCAAAAAAGGAAGTTGTATCAGGAGTTCCCCAGTTTTTATGGATGACAACGCTAGTATTTGCTGGGTTTAAGTGCGTGGCATTTCCGTGTTCGCTTCGGAACCATGTGTATTCTAGATAAGTGTCCCAGTTGTCGTGATCAATATTGATTCCGAGACCTGTTTTAAATCCTGGTACATAATTGGAAGATAGATCAATAACATTTGTATTGATTGGGAGAGTGCTTTCCGAGGCGATAAAGCCGAGATCCATGTTGTCTTGAAGGGGTTGCCAGAATGTAAAACTACCTGTTGCATATATATCCCAAGATCCTCGCACATCA
>CAYVDU010000076.1:0-6780 GCA_964450765.1 uncultured bacterium
GGAGATTGAACAGTAGGCGATGCTGGGGGAGTTTTGACGGGTTGCTGAGCCATTTTTGGGGCTTGCCCGTGTTCTTCTTTTGATTCAGGAAGTTTTTCTTGAGCAGGAGATATAGAAGAAGGTGTGTGTGTTGCTATTGAATCTTTGACTGTAGGCATTGAAGGAGTCGTGCTTTGCGGTTCCATTGAAACAGGAAGTTCTTCTTCCGGGGATGTTTGTGTCGCTGCTGTTGGTGTTTGAATAATACGAGTTTTTCGTTTTTTTGGGGCTTCTACTTCTTTTTCTTTGTCGCGCGCGGCTAACGTTTTTTCTGCGTGTTTGAGGGCAGATGAGATCAACGTATCTTCTTTAAGACGACTAGGGCGTTGCTTTGCGGCTTCCTCTGTCGTTTCTTTTTTAGCAGGTTGTTTGGACTCTTCTTCTACATTTTTTTGAGATTTAAGAGCCCCTGCGAGTTGAAGATTTTTAATGTTAAACTTAAGATGCTTTGCCAAGGGTTAGCCTTTTTTTTTGCGCATTTGGTCTATAATTTTATCTGCCAGGTCGTAGTAATTGACACCGGGTACTTTCACGGGAACCTCTAATGGATCCGCCTTCATTAGTTTGCGAAGCGTGTCATAGCCCGCCCCAATCAAACTTTCATTGATTAAGCCGCTGACTCCTTCGATTTTTAGCTTCTCATCGAAGCTTGGATCAGAATCTTCTCCTAATTCAGCCATTTGAACGGTGAGGAGTTTTTGGTATTCGCTTAATTTTTGAACCTCAAAATCTTTCCCAATCATTTGTCCAATCAAACGAGCATTCATCCCTCGCTTTCCTATGACTAACGGATATTCTTCATCAGCAACCAAAATCCATACTCGATGTTCTTGCATTTTTAATTTACGGACTTCAATGGGTGATAAGAGATTTTTTAGTAGTTGTGTAGGATCTTCTGAGAAGGGGACAACGTCAATTTTTTCATTATTGAGTTCTCGAATGATGTTTTTAATTCTTGTTCCGCGAACTCCTACGCAA
This sequence comes from uncultured bacterium, assembly GCA_964450765.1. Classification (GTDB taxonomy): domain Bacteria; phylum Chlamydiota; class Chlamydiia; order Chlamydiales; family SM23-39; genus DAIDHZ01. The sequence continues at coordinate 1,018 of CAYVDU010000076.1, forward strand.
GTTCCTACAGGATCTACCTTCGGGTCGTAAGAATGGACAGCTAATTTTGTCCGGTATCCGGGATCTCTTGCGATTTTCTCAATCACAACTGTTTTATCATGAAGTTCCGGAACTTCTTGTGTGAAAAGAGCAGCAACAAATTCAGGATGACTTCGGGTAAGGATGACTTCAGCCCCCCCTCCGTCTGTGTCTCTGACTTCTAGAAGAAGTGCTTGCAGCTTTTCTCCAACGTTGTATTTTTCCATCCTCGGATAATTTTTTTCGGGAAGAATTCCTTCTACTTTTCCAAGGTCGACAACAATGGTTTTCCCACGGATAAAACGTTTGATCGTGCCAGAAATGATTTCTCCTACACGATGACGGTATTCTTCATAAATGACATCGCGCTCTGCTCCCTTGAGCTTTTGCGCGATGATTTGCCGAGCCGCTGCGGCGGCTACCCTGCCGAAATCTTGAGGAGGAATGGAAAGCTCTAGCCATTGTCCAATCATGCACTCCGGTTCTAGAACCTTCGCATCCTCAATTGAGATTTCTTCTGTTGGGTCAACCACTTTTTCAACAATCTTCTTTTGTGTGAAAACTTCAATTTCCCCTGTTTTTGGGTGAATTTCGACACTGATTTTTTCGCCAAGTCCTTTTACGTTTTTACGTGCAGCTGCACGTAAAGAGTCGCAAATGGCATTAATAACGACTTCACGTTTAATACCTTTTTCTCGTTCAAGGTATTCAAAAATGGCAATCAGGTCTTTATTCATGAACGTACCTTATTCGTTTTCTTCTTGAGAAGATTTTTTCTTACTTTTTTTTGACTTCGTTCCAACTACAATATCATCGCGATTTTGTTGATTTTTCTCGATCAAATATTCTTTGATGGAAAGAGCGATTTTTTTGTGTTCAGGATCGATTTTAATCACTTTTGCGGTGACTTTGTCTCCTTTGGATACTACATCTTCAACTTTACCAAATGGTTGGTCGGAGAGTTCTGTTACGTGAATCAATGCTTCAATTCCATTATCGAGCATGACAAACGCACCAAAGGCTGTTGTCTTTGTGATGGTTCCATGAACCAAACTTCCTACTGGGAGTGTTCTTTCAAGAGATTCCCATGGATTCAGACTGAGTTGTTTTACGCCTAAAGTGATTTTTTTGCTTTCTTTGTCGACAGAAAGAATGATTGCTTCGACTTTATCGCCTTTCTTTAGAACTTCCGATGGATGTGAAACTTTTTTGATCCAGCTTAAATCGGAGATGTGGATGAGTCCATCAACACCTGGTTCTAGCTCAACGAAAGCCCCATAGTTTGTAAGGCTTCTGATTTCAGCAACAACGCTGCTTCCGATCGGATATTTTTTTTCTACATCTTCCCATGGATTTCTTTCTGTTTGCTTAATTCCAAGAGAGATTTTCCCTTCTTCTTTTTGAACAGAGAGAACGATGGCATCCACTTCGTCGCCGATTCGAACCATTTCACTTGGATCTGTAATGTTCTTTGTCCAAGACATTTCGGAAACGTGAATGAGTCCTTCGATTCCAGGTTCGATTTCAATGAATGCTCCATAAGAGACGAGATTGACGATTTTCCCGTGAACTTTTGTCCCTTGAGGATATCTCTTCTCGATCTCTTCCCAAGGATTTTCTTCTTTTTGCTTGAGGCCAAGAGCAATACGTCCTTTTTCGTTATCAACATGCAAAACGATGACTTCTAGTTCTTGTCCTAGGCGAACGAGTTCTGACGGGTGTTTAATTCTTTTCCAGGTCATGTCTGTGATGTGGAGAAGACCATCAATTCCATCTAAGTCTAAGAAGACTCCGAAATCAGTGATATTTTTCACCACGCCTGTTAACACGCTTCCTTTTTGAATGTGTTCCAACATTTCTGCTTTGCGAGAAACTCTTTCTTCTTCAAGGAGTTCTCTGCGAGAGACGACAATATTTTTTCTTTCGATGTTGATTTTGAGAATTTTAAAGTCGTATGTTTTGCCGACAAAGTCATCGAGGTTACGAATTCTCTTGTTGTCGATTTGGGATCCAGGAAGGAATGCTTCCATGCCAATATCAACCATGAGGCCGCCTTTGACTTTTTTGATGACTTTCCCTTTAACAATCGAGCCTTCTTTGCAATTTTTAACGATGTGTTCCCACTGACGGAATTTGCGTGCTTTTTCACGAGAAAGGACGATTTGACCGTCTTCGCCCTCGGTCTGATCTAGATATACTTCAACGTCGTTTCCAAGAGCCACTTCTTCGGGTTCTGTAAATTCTGAAATGGGGACTAATCCCTCTGACTTTAAGCCCACATCGATGATCACGAAATCCTTTGTGATTTCTACGATGCGTCCATTCAAGATTTGCCCTGCATTAAGAAGAGAAAGAGCGTCTTCTCCGTTAGCAGTTTCTTTCCCGTGTAAAAGGTCTCGAAATTGACGAGCCTCATGTTCTTGGAAAGCGACATCATCGAGAACATTACTGGAATTCCAGTCTTGAAGATTTGTGGGGTGGTGTTTAGACATGTTAAAGGGTTTCTCCTGTTTATAAAATATACGAGAAGTCTCCGAAAATGAAAGACTCTCAACTCGAATAATGGAGGAAGGTTATCAAATTCTCTTGAATAAGATCAAGTCTTAACCCCTTCCCGTTGAAAGTTCTTCATTTGGACCTCTTCAAATCTCCAATAAACAGATTCTTCAATCATCTTCGGTTTGGTTCTAGTAAATAAAAACTTAAGGATCAACATGAGAAGAAAAGAGGAGGAGCTGGAGTCGCAGAAAAAAAACAGAGGGCTTTCAAGTGGAACTAATATATGTGTTTGGGTTTTTTTAAAGAATAAAAAGTATTCCTTTATTTTTTTTTGATGTGTTCGCTAGATTGAAAATTTATTATGCCTAGTTAAATATTTAGTTGCTTGGGGTGAAAACAAGAGATGTTTATTAAAGATCTAAAAGAAGAGCAGTTAGTATTTGATTTTGGATGTTCGAATATAGAGGCTGAGTATTACCGGGACGGGGCTCAAGATTTAATCCGCAGATTAGTTCCTACAGATCTCTTGCAAGAGAAGGGGCTGAATCTTCCCTTGGCGAGAGTTCGATTTTCAGATATGTTGCCTTTGATTGTCTGGTCAGATCTTTCTAAAGCGCCATGTACATTGTCTGTTTTGCTCTTGTGTAAACACCGCTTGAATGCTTGCCACTTTTTTTATGATATGATGAGCCGATGGTTGCTTCCTCAGAAAAGGGTGAATGTGGAGTTGTTTTTTGCCTCGGATGTGAGAATTCATCATCTTTCTGATGATTTGTTAAGTGTGGCGGAGATTGTCATTCACTTGAGAAGCGCATCAGATGTAGAAGAGGTACGTCGTAATATGCAAACCATTGAAACGGAGATACGTCTCGGTGTTGCATCTACGTATCATGCAAGACGAATTTTGGAGTTTAAGGGGTTGTCAAGCGATGGCAAAACGGCCATGATTCAAGAGAAAATAGGTTCTTTGATGCAGAGTCATTCTAAGGATTTTGATCGTGGTATTTTTACGCAAATGCAACAGTTTTTGGTGAATTGTCCAGAGTCGTTCAAGAATGAAAGAGATTACCATCATATTAGCCGTATTATTTCTAATATTTATTCGCTTAGAAAATTATTGAAGCAGAATGCGGAGGTTGTTTGCTCTAAGCGGCATGTTCATATAAAATTTTTGAAAACGCAATTAGCCTCTCAACGAGAAAAGTATGTGTTGGGGGTTTTGGTTGGGTTTAATTTATTGGGTGAGCATGAAATTTTTGAAATGGCTCATCTTGTAAGCGCGATTCAAAAGCATTTTCCTTTGATTCATCCTGTGGAAGGTTCTTTTCTTATGGATCGTCTTGCAGGTTCGTCTTCGCTTATTTTGTATTTAGAAATTGAGAAACCTTTGGGTGAAGATTTTGCATTGGAAGAAATTCAATGGCTTCGATCTTGTTTGCCAGATCAAATCAAGAGCCATGTAGAGCAGTTGACGCATCCTATTTTCATGCCGCGCAACGAGGAAGAAGTGTTGCGAAATATTATGTCTTTATCGCGTCAGCTCCGTTTTGTGAATGATAGGCCGCAAGTCACGATTTCTTTTGATGAGCAGAACAATGGAACTCTTTCATTCACTGTGATTTTGCTTAGAATATTGAATGATGGTGATTTGGGTGTTCATGAGATGTTGCAAGTTTCTAAAACGTCTTTGAAAGTGATTCCGGATCGTGTCCGGAGGGTGGGGCATGTCCGTAAAAAATATGTGAAAGAGGCAACGGTTTTTCGAGTGCTTGTTGAGAGTTCTAAGTTTTTACGACCCGATCATTCCGTCGATCTTTATAGTGCAAGACGGTCTGTTTTTTCAGAGCTTTCTCAGCTTTTTGGAGAGATTAGAGATTTCAATGGCGGTATGCTTTATAAGCAAAATGAGATGCTTTCAGCACTGAAATTAGCTCTTGGTAAAACGGCCGAACAACACAATATTTTATTAGAACAATTTTATCATTCATTGAATCCAATAGAAATGCGTACATCTTTAGATGTTGAGCATTTAAAACAGATGTTTTTACTCTTGTTGCAGTCTTCGAAGTCAGAGACGCCTTTGCATAAGAAAAATGGGGATTTTCTGTACAAGCAGGATTCTCGTAAAATATGCGCTGTTATTTCGGTAGATTCGAATAAAAAAAGAATTTTAATAGAGAAAGTGCAAGATCTTTCTTTGCCAGTACATCAAGTTGTTTCGTTTTCGTTGGATGTCGAAGGTACAAATTATCTTGGATTTTTGCTTCTTTTAGAAGATCTGGAATTGCAAAAGCGGTTTTTGACTGTTTTAGATATTTTTTGAAAAACAGATTGTGGTTGAAGCTCTGGTTCAATTTTTTAAGTCGTTTTTATTCCCCCAGAAGAGATCTGGGGGCAATTACTTCATATACAGTTTTAGACGGTCATGACAAGGTGGTCAGCCTCGATCTGAGACATGTATGTGGAGATCTGTTCGAAGGCTTTAAGCGCTGCATTTTTGAGGATTTCAATCTCGCCTTGGTCTTTTTGGAATTCTGTATTTAATTGTTCGTTTCCAAGATCTACGATATTTCTGTGTAGGTCATATAGATTGGATTTTGTAGATTGCGCAACATCTGCAAGAGGGCCTGTATTTTGCGTTAGCCCTTCGTACATTTGTGTAAAGAAATTCGTCATCGGTTTGAAAAAGGTTTCGTGAAAGTGTTCTTCTTCAGAACGTTCATATGCAGAAGGTTCATTCTCTAGAGAGTCCGCGTTTGGGGCATTTGATAAAGTGGTGTTTTCAGTGATTTTCGGTTCTTGTTGCTCATTTGTAGTTGTGGGAGCTGTTTGTTGATTGTTCGCAGCGATTTGTGGTTCTTGCTCGGGAGTTGGTTTCTCATCTACAGTCGGTGGAGTTGGTTGCTCATTTGTAGTTGTGGGAGCTGTCTGTTGATCGTTAGTAGCGATTTGTGATTCTTGCTCGGGAGTCGGTTGCTCATTTGTAGTTGTGGGAGCTGTCTGTTGATCGTTAGCAGTGATTTGTGGTTCTTGCTCGGGAGTTGGTTGCTTATCTACAGTCGGTGGAGTTGGTTGTTCATTTGCAGTTGTTGGAGCTGTCTGTTGATCGTTAGCAGTGATTTGTGGTTCTTGCTCGGGAGTCGGTTGCTTATCTACAGTCGTTGGAGTTGGTTGTTCATTTGCAGTTGTTAGAGCTGTCTGTTGATCGTTAGCAGTGATTTGTGGTTCTTGCTCGGGAGTTGGTTG
>CAYVDU010000077.1:0-6729 GCA_964450765.1 uncultured bacterium
GGGCTCATGGTCATGCTCATTGGGTCTAAATACACAAAAAAATCCGACGAATTTCTTTTCCATGACAAACAATACGAAGCAATCATCAAACTAGGGGTCTCAACCGATAGCTATGATCTTGACGGGACGATCACTCATACATCTCCGCTAATGCCCACCCAATCAGACATTGAACAAGCACTCTGCACTTTCCAAGGAGAAATTTTACAAATTCCCCCCATGTTCTCAGCAAAAAAAATTCAAGGCAAAAAACTCTACGATTTAGCGCGCCAAGGAATCCATGTAGAAAGAGCTCCTTGCAAAGTAAAAGTAGCCGCTCAACTTGTACATTATGCCTATCCTTTTTTAAAACTCATCATTGACTGCAGTAAAGGAACATATATCCGATCTTTAGCTCATGATCTAGGCCAACACCTCGGATGCGGGGCTCATCTAACAGCTTTAATAAGAACAAAAAGCGGTCCTTTTGCACTCAAGAGTTGCATCAAACAAGAAAATTTACGAAACTTATCCTACAATATTTTACCTCACCTAATCATATGACAAATTTATCCTGCGCCATTGTTGGTCTTCCGAACGTCGGAAAATCCACTCTTTTTAATGCACTCACACGCAAACAAATTCCTTCGGCCAATTTCCCTTTCTGCACGATCGACCCCAATGTTGGCACCATCAACTTAATTGATCATCGGCTTAACGTTCTCTCAGAGATGTCCGAGAGCCAAAAAATCATCTACGCCACCGTTTCTTTTGTGGATGTTGCAGGCCTTGTTAAAGGAGCTTCTCAAGGAGAAGGTCTTGGCAATCAGTTCCTCTCCCACATCCGAGAAACAGATGCGATCGTACAAGTGGTACGCTGCTTTGAAGATCCGGATATTATCCATGTATCTGGAAAAGTAGACCCACTCCAAGATATCGAAGTGATTGGATTAGAACTGATCTTAGCCGACCTTCAAATGATTGAAAACACCCTATCTCGTCTTGAGAAACAGGCAAAAACCAAAAAAGAATTACTTCCAACCGTTGATTTCCTCAAAAAATCGGCCGAGCACCTAAACCAAAACCTTCCTCTTCGCTTCTTAACTTTAACACCCGAAGAAGAAATCATCGCTAAAGCATACCCTTTCCTGACAAGAAAAAAAATGCTCTACGTTTGCAATGTTGCAGAAAGCGATCTTCCATCAATGGAAAATCCTCTCGTTCAGAAAGTCAGAGAATACGCGGCCAAAGAAGGATCCAAAGTTGTACCTATCTGCGCAAAAATCGAAGAAGAAATTTCTAAACTAGATGAAAAAGACGCTAAAGAATTTTTAGAAAGTCTAGGACTCCAAGAATCAGGCCTTGATCGTCTCAGCCGTGAAGCCTTTTCTATTTTAGGATTGATTACCTACATCACCACAGGCGACATTGAAACAAGAGCTTGGACCATCAAGAAAGGAACCTCTGCCGTTGAAGCCGCAGGGAAAATCCACAGTGATATTGAAAAAGGCTTTATCCGCGGTGAAGTTGTCTCCTATGAAGATATGATCCGCTACAAAGGTCGTGTAGGGGCCAAAGAAGCCGGAAAAGCGCGCTCAGAAGGTCGTGAATACATCGTCAAAGACGGCGATGTCATCCTCTTTTTCCATAATTAAGGAGCCCTCCTCTAGGCAGTGACTGGGTGACTAGGAAAACGAGCAAAGCGCCGTCCCTCACTAAAAAAACGGCAAACATGTTCAAGAAATTCTTGGCTCTCAGGATCTGTTGCTACGCAACTCAAACATGACTTTATTTTCTGCGAATAGCATTAGATCTAAAAACGCCCAAAAGTCTTTTTAAATTAATTTGATTTAATTATACTAAAAGAACGCAATTGATTTGCAAATCATTCATCACTGACCATGCTGCAGGAAGCGTTCTCTTCTTATTCTAGATGGAACCCATTTCTGAGCTGTTACTAAGTGACGAGGAAATAGAGCTGAGGATACTTCCTCTTGTGAAGCTCTACAAACACCTTCAAGAAACTCTCTACTTTGCTCATCTTTTGCAACTAACATTCCCTCCATCCTGGATGCAGGAGCCATCCAGACCTTCTGCTCCTCAAACATTCTTATACATCTTTCTTCAACCGCTTCTAGATCTTCTGGAACTCTCCCATCTGGGCTTATTCTTACAACGCACAATCCTGCATGATTTGGAAATACATCTACATTCAATACTTTTTCTCCTGTGACAAAAGAAAACATATTAGCGATGGCAACCGCCCCAATATCTGGATTAACACCTCCCAGTTTTATACCTCCCGAACTACGACCTGTACGCTCAAAAAACAATTGAAATGGATATGTATCATAATTATAGCCAACAAGAAATAAATTACGCACATGGGCCGCTCGATTTGGAATGATTTGTCTCATATTAGGACCGCTCCTTGCCCAAGCATTACTGACATCTGTATCGCACCAAGTAACACGTCCTTGCAAAGAATCAAACCATCCTCTCCCTCTCGGCAATGAATCTGTTCTATCCACATCAACTTGAGTTAATTCCTCAGACGGATGCGCAAATCGACAAAAATTCCCAAATAAGCAGAGTCCCCTAGTATGATGTCGGCAAATTCGATTCGACCGCAACACTGAAGTTTCAACAACCAGAGGATCCTCAGTAGTTTGAGCAGAAACTTCTCTAGGAACTCGTCCAATGACAGTATTAAAAACTACAACAGTATTTTGCCTAACGACATCAGAAGGAATGCATGGAAGAGGTCTAGTGCCATTCGAAGCGAGATCTGAACCTACTAAAGGCAAATTCAATGAATAAGGAGAAAAAGAAGATAAATCCGTCCCTGACGAGCGCCTATTCATCTCCTGGTGCCATTGACCTAATGGCATCAATGGTGAATTTGTTAATTGCATTATAAAGCCTGGAAAATAAATTAAGGAAAGGCAGTTTACATTACAAAAAAAATACATTCAACAAAAAGGAATTCTTAAAAATAAAAAGTTCAAAAATCGACTCTAAGACAAAATTGAAAGGCTGTGTTAAAAAATAAATACTCAAACTGTAGACCGAGACTCTAAATCATCAATATGATAAAAAAGAGAAAGGAAAATCCATAAACAAAACCAATGGCCGAAAAAACCGAAAAGGCAACCCCAAAAAAACTCAAAGATGCGAGAAAAAAGGGACAAGTTGCAAAAATTCAAGACCTTCCTGCAGCGCTAACATTAATTGTTTCTATTGCAGCAACGCTCATGTTTATGAGCTCATTTTTCGATCAAAATGCCGCATTTACTATAGAAATGCTTCACGCGGTTCCATCCATTCAAGAGAATTTTGCCACACGAGCTCCCGACTATTTTATGTCAGCCATCAATGTCATTATGAAATGCAGCTTCCCGATTATGCTAGCCGTGTGCTTTGTGGGAGTCATTGCAAGTTTTCTTATTGTAGGCCCTGTTTTCTCGATGGAAGCTATGAAATTCGACTTAAAAAAGCTCAATCCTGTTGAGGGGATCAAGCAAAAATTCAAGCTCAAAGTATTAGTCGAGCTATTAAAATCGATGGCCAAAATTACGGGTGCAGGCATTATCATCTACTTTTTGATTTCGGGAATGCTCCCTCAAATTGTCGCCTCTGTTTTAATGCCAATTGCAAGCAGCGCACAAGTAGTCAAAGACTTTTTGGTAGCTGCAGCAATCCGTGTAGGAGTCTTCTTTCTTTTTGTGGCTTTATTCGATCTTGCATTTCAAAAGAAAAATTTTGCCAAAGAAATGATGATGGAAAAATTCGAGATTAAGCAAGAATATAAAGACACGGAAGGAGATCCTCATATTAAAGGACGGCGAAGAGAAATCCAGAGAGAAATTGCCTATCAAGAAGGCCCCAGAGCTGCAAAAAAAGCGAAAGCCATCATCACAAATCCAACACACATTGCAGTCGCCGTCAAATACAATCCTGAAGAAGAACCGGCCCCCATCATCCTAACCATGGGAATCGGAGTTATGGCCGAACAAATTATAAAAATAGGCATAGAAAACAAAATCCCAATCATGCGAAATGTAGATTTAGCAAGAGCTCTTTATTCAAAAGGGAAAATTTCCGATTATATCCCTGAAGATACCTATGAAGCTGTTGCAGAAATCCTCAAGTGGGTTGATTCTTTAGAAAACAACCCGGATATCAATCCGGATATTTTTAAATGAGCCATTCCCTCTGTGAATTATTCGAGGGAATAGCTCTAAATAAAAAGGTAAAATAAACGTGCAGAAATTTTTCGAAAATCTCTATCGAACTCTAGGAGGAGACAAAGCCCTCGCATTTATATCTCGATCCAGCGATCTCATGTTGGCGACGATTATCATCGCAATCATCATGATGCTCATCTTTCCTGTGCCTCCAAATGTCATTGACATTCTCATCACGATTAACTTGGCTGTTTCCATTTCCATTCTCTTTGTCGCTCTATACATCCAAAAAGCAGTTCACCTGTCCATCTTCCCATCACTTCTTCTCATCACCACTCTCTATCGATTAGGCGTTAATATTTCTTCAACAAGACAAATTCTTTTACATCACAACGCAGGCCGCATCATCCACGCCTTCGGAACTTTCGTTGTCGGCGGCAACTATGTCGTTGGAGGCGTCGTCTTTTTGATCATCACTATCGTCCAGTTTATCGTGGTTACAAAAGGTGCCGAGCGTGTCGCTGAGGTTGCCGCTCGATTCACCCTTGATGCGATGCCAGGAAAACAAATGTCCATCGATGCTGATCTTCGCAGCGGCATCATTGACCAGCAGCAAGCCAGAGATTTGAGACTAGGCCTGACCAAGGAAAGCCAACTCTACGGAGCCATGGACGGTGCGATGAAATTCGTCAAAGGAGACGCCATTGCCGGGATTGTCATTGCTGTAATCAACGTGATCGGAGGGTTGATCATCGGAGTCTCTCAACACCATATGAGTCTCGGACAAGCTGCAAAAATTTATACCCTTCTCTCCATCGGTGATGGTCTAGTGACTCAAATCCCCTCTCTGATGATCGCAATCACCGCGGGTATTGTCACCACTCGGGTCTCGAGCGACAAAAAAGATACAAACCTCGGGAAAGAAATTTCGGAACAAATTCTAAAGCAACCCAAAGCGCTTGCCATTGCCGGCGCAATTCTTTTTGGGATGGCTCTTATCCCTGGATTTCCTGCATGGCCCTTTTTAATTCTCTCTGCCATTATTGGGTCTATCGGATTTGTTTTTCTAAAAAGCTCCAGACGTATCGCTGCAAAAGCGGCTGCTGGCATTTCTCCTTCAGGAGAAGAGATGCCTGGCCATTCTGTAATGTCAGGGGGAGCTGAAGACTTTGCTCTCACTCTTCCTGTCGTTTTAGAAGTAGGCTCCGCCATTTCTCAAATCATTCGCAAAGATAAACTCGGACTCACCTTTATTGATCAAATGATTCCAAAAATGCGGCATGCTTTATATCAAGACTTAGGAGTGCGCTTCCCCGGGGTTCACGTACGGACCGAAGCGCCATCTCTAGAACCTTCCGAATACGCCATTCATCTCAATGAAGTTCCCGTCATTCGCGGCAAAGTCTTCTTAAAAAACTTGCTCACTAATGAAACGGAAGAAACCCTAAAACGATACAACATTCCCTTTACTGTCTCAAAAAGCGCCTTTGGAATGCCCGCCATTTGGGTCGATGAAAAATATCAAGAGATCTTACAAAGAGCCAAAATCCGTTTTTGGACAGCGCTTGAAGTCATCATCCTGCATGTGTCTCGATTCTATCGCCAATTCGCCAGCGAATTCATTGGAATTCAAGAAGTGCGCGCGATGCTAGAATTTGTCGAAAAATCATTTCCCGATTTAGTCAAAGAAGTCACACGGCTTGTCCCTTTACAAAAAATGACAGAAATCTTGCGCCGCCTTGTCCAAGAACAAATTTCCATTAAAGATACAAGGACGATTCTTGAAGCACTCAGCGAATGGGCTCAAACAGAGAAAGATACAATCATCCTCACAGAATACGTCCGATCTTCACTCAAACGCTATATCAGTTACAAATATTCACAAGGACAATCCATTCTTTCCGTCTATCTTTTAGACCCCGAAATTGAAGACATTATCCGAGGGGCGATCAAGCAAACCTCTGCTGGCTCATATCTAGCGCTAGATCCCGATTCAGTGCAGATGATCCTGCATTCTATGCGAACCACGATCCAAACAACTCCACAAGGAGCCCAGCCTCCCGTCCTGCTTACAGCGATTGATGTGCGCCGCTTTGTGCGCAAACTCATCGAGGGAGAATTCCCCGACCTACCTGTGATCTCCAACCAAGAAATCGTTCCCGATATCCGTATCCAACCTCTTGGCAGGGTACAACTCACTTAATAGACTTGCGTAGCTAATATAGTGGATTCAATGATAAATCGCATGTTTTAGCAAGCGCGAAAACATGCAATTTATAATTCAATCCACTATAGTGGTTCCTCTTAAAAGGCCTCTATATTTCTCTTTTCTTCTCATGCTGATCCTTGAATTTTTATTTGCCGGAACCTGATCGAAACGGAGAACTTTCAAGTGGAACGGGTTATAGTCATTTAAATCAATTTTTATAACTTTGGGCGAACGTGAAAGCTGTCAAAAATTGATGATCGCAATTGGGTTTGTATTGAAGTAAATACAAACCCAATTGCGATCATCAATTTTTGACGCTTTGACGCAGCCCAAAGTTATAAAAATTGATTTAAA
>CAYVDU010000078.1:0-6719 GCA_964450765.1 uncultured bacterium
TTACAGATCGTTTCTGTTTTGTTGATGCTTTTTGGGGGGATTTTCATTCTTTGGGGTGTTAAGAAGCGGTTGGGTGCTTGTTTATTGATTTTATTTTTGCTTCCAGTCACTTTGCTTTGTCATCCCTTTTGGTTTATGGACGGTCCAATGCGAGATCTTCAAGCAATTATGTTTTTGAAAAATCTTTCGATTTTAGGATGTCTTATACAGCAAGTTGTTGGAGAAAGGGAATCTTCCGTTGTAATGGAAGATCGTCCGATTTCCGCAGCTTTTCAAAGGCCTCCATTTTCATGATGGCTTTGTTTGAGGCAGTTGCAAAATTCAAAAATCGTCGATTTTGGGCATTCTATAGGTCGAATTTTGCAACTGTCTTTTTGAGTTTTTTCATAGTGGCATTTGGACAGACTGATTGGATTCCTGGATTGGGAATTTTAGCAGCTTGTTGCGGATATGCTTTATTTTGGTCTTCCTTGCTTTACCTTTCTACAATGAAAGAGAGAGTGTTTCGTTCGTTTTTTTGGTTTTTAGGCGTGCAGCTTGTACAGCTTTCTTGGTTGGCTACTGTAGATTACATGGGGCCATGGATTTTTTTGGCGTATTTTTTTATTACTTTTCTTTTAGCTCTGCAATTTGGTTTGTTGAGTGCCGTTTTGAATCCTCGATCGGTTTATTTTAGTGATTGTTTATTGATGGCTGGCGGATGGGTGCTTTTGGAGTGGTCTCGTCTTTTCGTGTTTTCCGGCTTCATGTGGAATCCAGTGGCTCTTTCTTTGGCAGATTCGAATAAGGCGATACAGTTTGCCTCTCTTTTTGGTGTTTACGGGCTTTCTTTTTGGGTGATTTTTGTGAATGCATTTGGTGTATATCTTATGCGAATTTTTAGAAATAATCCTGCATTAAGCCGCGCCAAAACGCTGAAAATCGACGATCGCAAGCGGCATTGTACAGGGACAATAGAATATCGCTTGCGATCGTCGATGGGACTGCAGTTTTCTCGTTGGTTGAATGCCGCATTGTTTCTGTGGATTGGGATGATCTCGGTTTGTCGGAGGAATTTACTCTATTTAGGGGCGGTGTCTTGGAGTTTTTTAGCAGCTTTCCCTTATTTATTTGGTTTTTTGCAAGAAGAATGGGTGTTAAAAAAAGTGCCTATTGAGCGGATGTATGCAGTAGCTCTTGTGCAAACTGGAATATTGCCGGAGCAAAAAGATGTGTTTTTCGATCGTAAAGAGGCTTTTATTTCTCCTCTTGGCCAATGGGAGCGTATTTGGAGTTCTTTGGATGTAAACACTGCCTGCGATTTGATGGTTCTTCCGGAAGCTTCGGTTTGTTTAGGAGCCTATCGAGCTGGGTATTCTTTGGAGGCTCTAAAAGCCTCATGGTGTTATTTTTTTGGAGAAGAATCTCTTCGATTTCTTCCTCCCTTAGAATTTCCTTTAGCGAGAAAAACGGTGAGAAATGGAAGGGTTTTTTGGAGAGTGACTAATGCATTTATCGCTCAATCTCTAGCGAATTATTTGAATGCGGACATTATTGCAGGTTTTGATGATGAAGAGGATTCAAAAAAATATAACGCTGTTTTTCATTTTCGAGCTGGAAATGGATCTCAAGAAAGATATGAGAAGAGAGTCTTAGTTCCTATCGGTGAATATGTTCCGTTTACTGGTGTAGAATGGTTCTCTCAATTTTTGGCGAAAGAATTTGGAATAGGAGATTCTTTTAATGCAGGAGAGGGTCCGAAATTATTTTCTGGAGAATTGCCTATAGGCGTTTCAGTGTGCGTTGAGGAGACGTATAGTCATTTGATTCGACATTTGCGATTGTTGGGGGCCCGTCTTTTTGTGAATGTGACAAATGACGTTTGGTTTCCTCGTTCTCGTTTGCCATTCATGCATTTTCATCATGGGCGGATTCGCTCTGCAGAAAATGGTGTTTATTCTTTACGATCATGCAATACGGGGGTGACGGGGGTTATTGATTGTTTTGGGAAGGCTGTAGAGACGGCGGCTGTTTGCGAACAAGGGGTTCGTGTCCTTTACCATCAGTTCCCTGTCCGTTCATTTCAGACGTTGTATTCTATGTGGGGGGATGGGGCCATTTTGGGTTTGAGTTGTTTGTTTGTTGTTTTCGGTCTTTATCGACGTTTTTCGAAATCACCCGAGGATGCAAGGCGGGAATGGCCCTTTGAACCTTGATGTTTGGTATAATATCGGCTGATTGCTATACTGGATCAGGACAGAAATTGATTTTCGGAGAGTTGCAAACTTTGATTCATTTGAACCTAAATCCAATGCAAAGAACTTTACGGGAAGAAGTTTTTGTTGAAGGCTTCGGACTCTTCACTGCAGAAAAGACCTCTATTCGGATCTGTCCTGCCTCCGCAGGAACGGGGATTGTCTTTCAACGAGTCGATCTTGATTCAGCGCCTTTGATCCCTGCGAGATGGAATTTTGTCGTGCCAGCTTCTCGGTGTACTCGATTGGCTTTAGGAAACGCGAGTGTGATGATGGTTGAACACTTGCTGTCTGCTTTGTATGGAATGCAGATTGATAATGCCCTGATTGAGATTCACGGTTCTGAAATTCCAGGAATGGATGGCAGTAGTAAAGAATTTGTTCATCTTCTTTGTAAAGTAGGAACTGTAGAGCAGGAAAGTCCTCGTGAATATCTGATGTTGCAGGAGCCTGTGTTTTGGTCTGAAGGCGGGGTTCATTTAGTGGCCTTGCCTGCTTTGGAATACCGATTGAGCTATGTTTTGCATTATCCTCAATCGTCTTGTGTGGGATCACAGTATTACTCTTTCCCCTTTAGTTCTGATAAATATCGAGATGAAATTTCTCCGTGCCGTACTTTTGCTTTGTATGAAGAAATTCAACCGTTGATTGAAAAAGGTTTGATCAAAGGCGGAGGGTTGGGGAATGCTTTGGTGATTCGGGGGAATGAAATTGTAAATCCGGAAGGAGCTCGGTTTCCCGATGAAATGGTTCGACATAAAATTTTGGATCTTATCGGGGATCTTTCTTTGATTGGAGCTCCCATTTTAGCTCATGTGATTGCGATTTGTTCAGGACATGTGAGTAATGTGAATTTTGCAAAAATTCTTTCACAAACCATGCAGACAAGGAGTGCGAATGTCTAATTCTTCTAAAGAAGAATTTGTTTTCGGTGCAAAACAAATAGAAAAAATCTTGCCTCATCGATATCCGTTTCTTTTGGTAGACAAGGTTATTTCCATAGATTTAGTGGAAAATGAAATTATTGCATTGAAGAATGTGAGTGTGAATGAACCATTTTTTCAGGGACATTTTCCTCAGGTTCCCATTATGCCGGGAGTGTTGATTTTAGAGGCTCTGGCTCAAACGGGGGGTATTTTGGTTCATCAGAAAGGGTTTGATAAAAAAATAGCCGTTCTTTTGAATGTATCCAATGCAAAATTTCGAAGACCTGTAGTGCCGGGAGATGTTTTGTATCTTCATGCAAAAGGAATTCATATTAGTGGGAATGGCGGCAAAATATCAGCAAAAGCAATGTTGAAAGAGTATCTTGCAGTAGAGGCGGAGCTGAGTTTTGCACTTGTAGATAAAGATAAGTTATAACGATTTAACTAAAGCGGAATTGCATGTCTAATATTCATCCTCAAGCGGTAGTAGAGCCGGGAGCTAAAATCGGAAAGAATGTAACAGTTGAACCTTTTGCGGTGGTGAAGGGGACTGTGACTTTATGTGACAACGTAGTGATCAAATCTCACGCATACATAGATGGAAATACAACAATTGGAGAGGGGACTGTTATTTGGCCGAACGCAAGTATCGGGACAAAGGCTCAAGATTTGAAGTATCGAGGCGAAAAAACATTTGTTGTTATAGGAAAGCATTGTGAGATTCGAGAGTTTGTAACAATCAATTCGTCGTGTCAGGAAAATTCAACGGTACGTATTGGAGATCATTGCTTGATTATGGCGTATTGCCATGTGGCGCATAATTGTGAGGTGGGTAATTACGTTGTGATGGCTAATAGCGCTATGCTGGCAGGTCATGTGATTGTGGAAGATCATGCAATTATTGGAGGAATGACGCCGGTACATCAATTTTCTCGTATTGGATGCTATTCCATGGTTGGAGGTTTTAGTCGCATTCCTAGAGATGTCCCTCCGTATACGATAGGAGGCGGATTTCCTTATAAGTTTGGTGGAATTAATATTGTGGGATTGAAACGTCATCGATTCCCTTTGGAAGTGCGTTCCGCATTGAGTCAAGCATTTAAAATTACGTATCGTAGCGGACTTCATTTAGGAGATGCAGTCACTCAAGTAGAGAGCAAGGTGTTGCCCTGTAAAGAGGTGCAGCATTGGATTTCGTTTTGCAGAGCTTCTAAGAGGGGATTAATTGGACTGGAAGGTGTTGTAAAATCTCTTCAGGCTTTAGAAAATGAAGAAGAGCAGTTCTTTGAAGAATAGAATTGTATTTTTTGGAACTCCTCGTTTTGCTGCGGATATCCTTCAGTTTCTTTTGTGTGCCCAGGTTCCCGTGGTCGGCGTTGTGACTCAGCCGGATCGTCCTCGAGGAAGATCAATGCAGGTTTCTTTTTCCGAAGTGAAAGAGCTTGTTCATTCTAAGCGGCCTGATCTTCCTGTTTTACAGCCGGAAAAAGCGTCTGATGAAAAATTTTTAGAAGCATTAGCGTCTCTGCAGGCCGATCTTTATGTGGTCGTTGCTTTTGGTCAAATTTTACCTCAAAAACTGTTGTCAAAGCCGCGGTTGGGATGCATCAATGTTCATGTGAGCCTTTTGCCAAAATATAGGGGGGCTGCCCCGATGCAGAGATGTTTGTTGAACGGTGATGCGGAAACTGGGGTTAGCATTCAAAAGATGGTACGGCAATTGGATGCTGGGGATGTGATTGCGGTTTCTAAAATGCTTATCCCAGAAGACATGACGTTTGGAGAGCTGGAGGCTGAAATGGGACAAAAATCTCGAGAGCTTCTTTTGCAAGTGCTTCGTGATTACGAAGTAGGCGAGCCAGGCAGTTCGGCTCAGGATCCTTCATTGGTTACATTAGCTCCGAAAATTGAGGCAGAGGAGCTTGAAATTCATTGGAATAAGTCGGCAAGAGAAATCCATAATCAGGTGCGTGCTTTTTCTCCACGACCCGGGGCTTGGTCTTGGATGGAGATTGGGAAAAAAAGATTAAAAATTCTTCGAACCAAAATTATTTCAGAATCGGCTCAAGAATCGGCGGGGCGATTGTTGTTTGTCAATAAACCAATTGTTGCTTGTGGCATAGGTTCTTTGGAGCTTTTGGAGGTGCAGCCGGAAGGGAAAAAGAAGATGAGTGGAGGTGATTGGTTCCGAGGTGTCGTTGGCTTCATGCAATTTCTTGAATCAAGTTGCTCTAATTGAATCATTAGACTTCTTGTGATCGTTGATTCATCGATAGCTTTCGCGCGCTTAAACAATTTTTTCTTGAATTTCTTGTAAAATAATATTTTTTAAAACAATGTAATACTGTTGTTTCTGTTTTTAAATTACAAATTGACCAAAATAATACGTTTGAATGGCATAATGCTAGTGATGCGTGTAATTATGATTTGATCATGGTTAAGGGGTTGTTTTTGACTCCCTCTTTAAATCAATTAAACATTTTTCTTGATTTACATTATTACTGCATCGGAGTATCCTTTCCTCGAAAAATTAGAAAAAGGGGATAAAATATGTCTTTTGGGAAAGCTTTGGAAGTGAATGGTCAGTCAGTTTCTTTATTACCTCGGACTGCAGAGCATGGCATTCTTCCAGGATTAGGCGGCTATGTTGTTGTTCCTAAGTCTCGAACAACAGCGGATAGGGTGATTTCTTTTCTTGAAACGTCAAATGGGGGTCCTTTCCGTTTGATGCAAATCGGAGAAAGATTCTGTAAATTGATGGGGCTTTTGGGGTTTGGTCAAGGCTTTACAAATGCGAGCGGAATGTTTTTCAAAGCATGGACAGCGACAATTTTACCGCATTTGCCATTTGCATTGAAAGATGCGAAAGGCGCTATTCAATCATTGGGCGTTCCTGAGAAAAGTTCTGAAGCTACGGAAAGAAAATACGTGAAGTCAGTGCAGGATATAACAACAGCGGTTGCTGCTTGCGGATATACTGCGGCATTGTTTTTCTCTCCTGCTCAGGCGGTTGGGTCTGCAGCTCTTTCTATTGCTGGAAATGCTACGGCGGTATCTGATGTTTGTGATTTGCAGCAAAACGTAGCCGATTTTTCAAAAGCAAGAGAGTTAAATCGACAAGTTTCTCTTTTAAAAAACGTAGCTCCAGAAGTGCAACAGCATTTTGTAGATACAGAAAGAGTGTTAATGCTTAAAACGATGAAAGCTGTATGCGCTGTGTCGGGATTTGTGTTAGGAACCGGACTTGCGGTCATGGGATTAACCTCTGCTCCTGCTTGGATGATTGTTGCAACATCGGTTTCTTTGCTAGGATCTTTGATTGCTTTTGGTGCGGGTGTGTATGAAGAAGGGATGCGATATGAGCGCACTAAATTCTTTAGTGACAAACATATTCAGCCTATTTTGCCTGTTTTGTCTGCGCAGAAATAAAAACTTTTTAAGAAGTCTAATGAATCAAACCCGAACATTGGTCGCAATGGTCGGGTTTTTTTTTGAGCCTATAGTGGATTCAATGATAAATTGCATGTTTTGGCAAGTGCGAAAGCTGTCGAACTTCAAC
>CAYVDU010000079.1:0-2984 GCA_964450765.1 uncultured bacterium
GCAAGCAGAGAGACCGAACCAGGCAATCGCAGGAACATACATAAACATAATAAGCGCAAAGAAAACGATGAGAGAAAGATCAATGGCAGAGGACAAAAGGACAATGCTGAATGTGGAGGCTACAGTGTCGTTGAGTCTTTGACGATAGGCAATTTCACCTGCAAATCGTTGGTTGTAGAATCGAATGGGCAATTTCAAAAGATGCCACATAAAATTGCTGGAGAACACGATCGAGAGATGCGTTCCTAATCGATTGAGAAAATATTTTCTCATCCCATTGAGAATGGAGGAAAAAAGAAAGGTGATAAAGATCACTCCAAGAAAGTCCCATTTCCAAGCGATGATATTTTGTGAGAAAAATGTATTGATGAACGCCATTAAAAAAGCAGGGAGTGCAAAGCCGGGAAGGAGTAGCAAAAACCCGGATAAAATAAGAAAGGAGATCGGATTTTGTACTTTTTTGAGTTCTAAATAGATTTGTTGAATAGTAGAAGCGGGTTTTCTTTTTTTGACAAATTGCTCAGTTGGTTTCAATAATAAAGCGATACCGCTATAGCTTTTTTGGAATTCTTCGTAGGAAATATGACGCGGGCCTAGGCCGGGATCATTGAGATACACTTTGTTTTTCGAGAAACCTTCCAAGATGAGAAAATGCTTGTATTCCCAAAATAAAATGGCAGGATATTCAATCGAGAGAAGGTCTTCGATATCTAATTTTCTTCCTTCTCCTGAAAGACCGTAGCTGATGGCTGCATTGAGGATGTTGAATGCATTACTACCGCTTCTAGATACACCACACTTGATTCGAAGTTCTTCTAACGGGATGTACGAGCCATAGTATTGGAGAACAATGGCAAGACATGCCGCTCCGCATTCGACAGCTTCCATTTGGATCACGCGAGGTGTGCGTATTCGTTTATATTTTCGGGATGACATACGAAATCGGTTTGATGGTGTTGAGAATGATTTGTACGGTGCCGACGCTGCCGGCGTTAATGGGAGTCAGAGGGCCTTCTTTGGATGTCCATTTTATTTGAGTGGGTGTTTGCGGATCTGAAATAGGATCGATCGTGATAAGAATGGTCGGAAGTTTTCCCTCTGTAAGATATTCTTTAAGAGGAAGAGAGGGAATGATTTGGAGCCTTTCGTCGTGAGGATCCACGGGATATGCGCTGATTTCACTCACGGTACCTTCGATGATCCCATAAACGGAAGAGTCGAAAGAATCTAAAGCAACCATGGTTTTCATACCCGGCTGGATTTGCTCCGCGGAAGAGAGAGGAATAAATCCGAGAATGGTGATTTTTGAAGTGTTATTTTCATAAACAGCAACGCATTTTCCTGTCACTGTGATGGGAATTGTTCCTAAAAAGGACCAAATGACAGCAGCGATTGCAAATAAAGCAATAAATATCAGAGCGCTCCATCCTTTGATGGTGATGATCCGAACGGTTTTATAGAGATCTTCTAATGATGTAATTTGTTCAATGCCGCGCGATATCGCATCTTGATGAGAAGTCTTGTTTGTTTGTTGATTCATCTGTTTTTTGATATATCCAAAACATTTCAGTTTATCAATGTAATTTATGTAATACCATTCGCAGAAAATAAACAGGATATGCATGATCGCAAGCGGAATGATAGACAAGAGCTGTGAATTGTATTAGATTTGTCTCTCTAAATGGGGGTTTTGTCTATGCGAATGGTAGTCAAGTTTTTTTTCTTTTTAAGCTTGTTTGTTGTGTCTTCTGTGTTTGCTTTGGATGCGGAAGATCGAGATGCGATTCATAAAATTGTTGGGCATTTTACGAATGCTTGGAATCAGTGCGAAGGGAGAGGCTTAGGAGATTATTATGCTGAAGATGCTGATTTTGTGAATATATTTGGGATGGCGTTTTCAGGGAAAAAAGAGATTGAAAATCGGCATGTTAAGATTCTTGAGACTTTTCTAAAAGGGACCGTTTTCGAGGTTACTGATTTGAGAGTAAGAGAAGTGAAACCGGGCGTTGTGATGGCCCAGGTCTATTGGGTTGTGAGTGGAATTCAAAAGCCGGGAATTCAAGATAAGGAAGCAATGAAGGGGATATTTACTCATGCATTTATTAAAAATAATGATCAGTGGGCGATTACATCCACGCAAAATACGATGATTAGAGACTGAATTTCATATATATAGTGGTTCCAGTTGAAAGTTCTTTGTTTTGATCAGGTTCCGGTAAATAAAAACTTAAGGATCAGCGCAGAAGCGCAGAAAAAAATATAGAAGCCCTTCAATTGGAACGGGGATGGACGTTTAAATCATCGTTGATAACTTCTGGGTAGTACGAAGGCTGTCGAAAATCGATGATCTTCATTGTTTGGTTTTTTAAGTAGATTTCTCAGAAGAATTTCTTGTTCTGAGAAATCAAATAAGATCTTAGTAGAGGGTTAACAGTACCAACTGAGAGCCACTCCTCCGGCCGCTGCGATGTTTTTTAATTCTGATTCTGAAAGTTCTCCTTCCGGCTTTGCGGGTAGAATAAAACAGTGTTCGTTTTTATGAACTTCAATAATTTGATATTTCTTGTTTTTTCGATGAGTATGCCATTTTCTTTTAAAACTTTCTCTGGATTTGCAAGTAATGTTTTTTAAACTGAGGATCCATCCATGCTTTTGCAATAATTTGACACCATTTTTTGTGAGCTTCGTCGTGACTTTGTTTCATATTGTTTCACCTTTTTTGTTTTAGGAAAATTGGGAGCTGTTAACGAGAATGAGTGTAGTTCCCTTATAGGGGATGCAATTTTTCATTGAATCCACTATAACAGGCTTTTACCAATCAGTTAATTTTAATACAACAAGAGCTATTATAGTTTTTTAAATTATCATTGATAATTTTTTGTAAATGGGATTATTCAGTGGCGCGCATGAGAAGCCCCATGAGGGCAAAGCGATTTTTAGGATTTCCGAGTTCGATGGCATTGAGAAGAAGTCCGATTGATTTT
>CAYVDU010000079.1:2994-6715 GCA_964450765.1 uncultured bacterium
CGCGTCTGCTTGCAATGGCAAGAAATGAATCAATGAGAAGACGCGAGGTTTCTTCCGCGGAAAGAGAATAGTCGGATTGCTCCATGCGGTATTTCCAAGGAAGTAGCGGTTTTAGGCGGATGAGTTCCGATTCTTTTTGTTTCATGACCCATGTAGTGACGTATTCTTCGTAGGGGCCTTCTTCTTTCATGCGATATAAAGCAAGATGGCAATAATCTCGAATCAGCGGTGAGGAAATTCTTTTTGTTCCATTTTTGAGAAGTTGGATGGCTTTATCGGTGCGCAATGTTTCCAAAAGAGAGATGAGCGTAGGAACTAAGTCGTTTTGCTGTTTTTGAAAAATGAGATTGGCGAGTTCTAAAAAAGCATCTTCGGGAAGATAGATAGTTTCTCTTAAAAAATGTTCTCGGATAGCCATTGAATAGCTGAGGTCAATGGTTGGATCTTTGGCTCTGAGTTCTGCCGAGGGGACTGCTTTAAATGCTGTTGTTGTGCGGCCAATGGAGGATATTGGATGAAAGGCAAAATTACGGGAGTCTTCGATCATGATTTCAGAAAGAGCTGAAAGACAGCGTGGGTCTTTTCTTTGTAAAAGAGCGATTGCTGCGTTGATTTTCACTTGAAAATCGGGTGATTTCACAAGTTCGCTTAAAAGATCTTCCGTGTTGGTGATTGATCCAAGGCTGCTAATGGCAAAGAGGTTATGTTGATTGGCCATTTCGATGATTGTTGATAGATGGCTTCGATCTCCTAACTGTAGAAGAGCTAAAGATGCGGATAAACGAATAGAGGATGTAGGGGATGTTGCTAATTTTTTGAGTTTCGGGATGGAAGAGCTATCTTTGAGAGCGCCGATGGCAAAGATCGTCGCTTCCACTTCTCCGATGTGAGAATGAGTGAGTCTTCGTCGAAGAATGGGTAGAAAATCATCTCTGCCGAGTTTTGCAATATTGAGAATGGATTCAATGCGTACTTGTGGATCTTGGTCTTCTACAAGCCGCTTTAAAACAGTCGTTGCTTCATTGGTTCCAAGAAGAGCAAAGAAGGAAGGAAAGTAGGGTTTAAAGGCGGGGGGTAAGCGAAACATGAGTCCTTCAATTTGTCCCACGGCATGAGGATGTTTGCGCACCGACATATGAAAGGCTGCTTCCATACGAGTTGAAAGAAAATCTGAGCTCATTGCTTGGTTGAGAAGATCGTGCGTTCTGTCATCGCTGAATTGCGAGATAAAATGGAGAGTTAATAATTGGATTTGCGGATCCGGTTGAACAAGGCCTTTTTCTAAAATTTCTAAAGCGCCAAGAGATCCTGAAATTCCTGCGCCAAATAGGGTCATAAGATAGGTTTGAGGGTCTTCTGTTTGGATTCCTTTTTGCAGTAGGATAAGCCCCATTTGTTGGAGCATTTCAAAATTGTGTCTTCCCGTTAAATAACAATATTCTCGGTACCGGTCGAACGCACCTTCAAGGTCGTTTTTTTGCATGAGAAAAAGAGAATGCATTTTGATTTCTTCGCTTGAAAGCTCCGCTCTTAACGAGATAGGATTCCCAAGGATGAATGCAGCATAAAAGATAGAATAAGCAATGTTTTTTTTCATGGCGGCTTCATGCTATATATAGTGGATTCAATGAAAATTTGTATGTTTTGGCGAGTTCGAAGGCTGCTGCATTTCAACGATCGTAAGTTGTATATTATTAACTTAATACAATACAGCTTACGATCGTTGCAATTCGGCGCTTTGGCACAGCCAAAACATGCAATTTTTCATTGAATTCACTATAAGACTAATCAATAGCATTCATTTTAGCTAGTGTCAAGGGGCACATTTAAACGTTGTCATTATGTTTTTCCCCTCTCTTGTTAACATAGGGACTATTAGTTCATCGCGTGCAATAAGGGCTTTTAAATCCAATCCTCTCTATGAGGAAATGGCCAATGTTATATGTCTTGTTAATTATGAATGTAGTCCGTAAATGTTTTTTGGATTCAAAGATTCATTGTCTTGGAGTGTAGCATCCATACAAAATCCGATTCCTCCACAATAGCTTCTTTTGAAGAGATTTATATGGGATAAATAAGGGGGCTCTCATTCTGATCAAGGCTCCGATTTGAAGCTTCTTAATACATTTTTTCCAAATGTGGAGAGCATAAATATTTGTATTTCGTTTCTTTCTGCAAGAGCCTCCAAATCAAGTCCTTCATGGGATAGAGATCCCTTCGGAGCTAGGATTGTTATGCTTTTTCTTGATTCGAAAAATGCGTTTCGTATTCTTGCTGCTAACCCTCTTTTTCTTCCTGCATTACATGAGGAAATAATGATATGAGGATCCATCGCAAGTAGAGGAAGAAGAGGGGATAGTGTATCGAATCCAGCGAATTGATCGGGCCCATAAACGATTTTAGATCCATCATCACTGCCGTGTGCCCGTATCCATAGGAGATTTACTTTCGCCGCAAGAGATTCTGCTATTTGTTCAATCTGATCTTTTAAATGATCTGGCGTTTGAAAATGAATGACGGTTGTTTGATATCCTCCAATGGCTAAGGCTTTTGACAATTGCTTGGGCTGTTCAGTCGTTAAACTTTTGTTGTGATCGTAATTTGCTTGGACAATTAAAGCGTGAAAACGTTTTTGTGCAGGCTCAGGCATATTGGGGATAGGTCTTGTAAATGTGAATGTTTTTTCTGGGATGCTTCCAATGGGTACGTTATGGGTCCAGGGTCCTTCATATGTTTGCGTTGCGGATTGTTGCGGCAAAGTAAGCCTTCCGGAACCATGGCGTTCGTTATGACTCCATTCTCCATTATATTCACCGCCTGTTTCGTCTTTGAATACTCCTCTTCCATGTCTTAGACCACGAGCCCATGCGCCCTCATATCGGCTTCCTTGGTAAGTAAGAGTTCCGAATCCATGAAATTGGTCGCTCTCCCATTCACCTGAGTATTGAAATCCTTGTTCCTTGTAGTGTCCATAGCCATGTCTTTTGTTTTGTCTCCAGATTCCTTCATAGGAGGCGCCATCGCATAAAGTCATGATGCCGAATCCATGCTGTTGATCGAGGAACCATTCTCCTAAATATCGATGTCCATTTGGCCAAAAAATGGCTCCGGTGCCATGGCGTTGATCTCTTTGCCATTCACCTACGTATCTAATTCCTGTGCTCAACATTTGGCAGCCCGAGCCATCTTTTTGACCTGTTCTTGATGAACCTACATATGAATCTCCATTCGTAAGGATAGTTGTCCCTATGCCGTGAGCCTTCCCATTTGCATGTTCTCCTACATATGATGCAGAGGGTGTGATGTTGACTGTAATATGAGTGGTTGTTGACATTGTTTTACTGTGGGGTTTTATACCGAAAATGATTCAAGAATCGGTTTTTAGGCGAGTTCAAAGCGCCAAATTTCCAAGAACGCAAAGCAGATTGTATTGCATGAATACTACCTGCTTTGCGTTCTTGAAAATTTGGCAGCTTTCAATCTCGTCTAAAACCCGATTCTTGAACCTTTTTCGGTATATTTGGGTTTGTAAATATTTTCTCTACGTTTCGTCCGTCTAGTGTCAACATAGGAGTTGTTAGTTCATTTCTTTGGCGGAGGGCTTCTACGTCCAACCCGCGATATGCAGGTTTTCCATCTGGAGCTGAGATTGTTGGATTTTTTCCTTCTTTGCATAAGCAATCTCTTATGAGTTCTGCTAAACCGCCTGATTGTCCTGTGT
>CAYVDU010000080.1:0-6697 GCA_964450765.1 uncultured bacterium
ATACCCAAAAGGAGCAGCAATGACGCCCATTTCTTTGTGTAGTTTTTGTGAGAGCTGATCTAACTCTAAGGTTGTGACGCCTTCTTTTGCTGCTTTGCAAAGAGTGTCGAGGATATGCGCTGTGATTTCACAGGCTTTGGCGATTTTTTGGATCTGTTCTTCGGTTTTTAAAACAATGCCATACTTTTTCAGATATTTTGCGGCGATATCTGATCCTTGAGGGGAGAGCGTGGGGTAATGGCATTTTTTCCACTTTTTTGTGCTGCCGCACCAGCATGGGTCATTTCTTGAAATCATACGCAAGAATATATCACGCGGTGTAGAAAAAGGCCATGAGCAGGTGCTGTAATGGCTGCTTTTTTTCGATCTTTCGATGCAAAGATGGAGGGAATTTGTTTCATCTCAAATTTCCCTTTTCCAACCTCCACTAAAAGACCTGTTACATTGCGGGCCATTTTGTACAGGAATCGATCTCCTTTCAGTCGAATGATCAAGGTGTTATCAAAACATTCAAAATCGATGGAAGAAAGATGGCATATAGGATTTTCTTTACGCTCATTGGCAAACGCACTGAAATCTTTTTTGCCAATCAATAAAAGGGATGCTTCTTTCATGGCCTCAATAGACAAAGGCTGATGGATATGCCATGTATAGAATCGACGTATTGGACATTGAACGGGGCCTAAAGAAAGGTGATAGTGGTATTCTTTTTCCAGGGCATCCAATGTAGGATGAAAAGACGCCTCTACATTCTCAATATCAAGTATACGGATATCTCTTGGTAGGTGGGCGTTTAATCCTTTATGGAGCTTATCTTTAGGCCAATCTTTTTCTAGGAAAAAGGCAGCCACCTGACCTCTAGCGTGTACATGACGATCGGTTCTGCTGGCAGCTTCAGGGACCCTTTCTTCTTGTGTAAGACCAAAAATGGCCTTTTGAAGCATCTCTTGGATACTGGGCCCTGATCTTGTTTTTTGCCAGCCAAAATAAAGAGTGCCATCGTAAGAAAGAATTACTTTGTAATAGGGCAATGCGATACCGGAAGAGTCTGTTGTTGGTTGCGGGAAAATGTGTGAAATCCTGTTAAAAACATTTGTACAGCGATGAGGGTTAAAAGCAATCCCATGAGCTTTTCAACGGCTGAAATACCTCGGTTTCCGAGGATGTTTTTAAGATAGGAAGCTCCAAGAAGAATGATCAAAGAGGGGATCCAGGCCACAATAATTGAAATAATCATCACTAGAGGATTGATGTGCTGTCTTGCGTAGATGATGATGGCAGCTAAGACGGCAGGGCCTGCCACAAAAGGAATGGCTAAGGGTACAACAAAAGGCTCTTCGGTGCTTGTTTCATGATGGTCTTGAGCCTTGGGGAACACCATTTGCAAGCAAATGATGAGCAAGATAATCCCCCCGGCAATTTGCACGGCTTCGTCAGAGATGTTTAGAGCGCTTAATAAAGCGTCTCCGATGAATAGAAATACAATAATGAGACCTAAAGCAATGAGCATCTCTCGAACGATAATCACTCTTTGTCTAGCAGGAGAGAACTTTTTGAGTACAGAGATATACAGAGGGACGTTTCCAATAGCGTCCATCAATAAGAACAAAAAGAAGGCAATCGAAAAAATAGTACTCAGATCCATACTTTTTTGAGTATATCTGAGTACTTTCAGAAGATCAATACTTTAGGCTGTCAGTTCTTTTCGGGCATAAATGAGCCCGAGAAGAATGAGTAATGACAACTGTTGTATGACGACTAGATCCAAGAGGGCTTCTGTAAAAAGGTTTTTAGTCGCTTAGAATGTACGTCCTGGCTCTTTTAGGTAAAAAGTTTCGAGCGTCCATGCAAGTACTCGATCTAAATTGCGATTCTGGATATTTGGGTTGTGGAGATCTTCTGCGAGGGCATCGATGAATTTTTCGTCTACTTCTCGTAATTGTGACTTAAGATAACCCTTAAGGCCTTCAGCAGTTTCAATGTTTTTTGCTGCTACTAAAGTAATTAAAATTTTAGTCCAGTATGGTAGTATGTTAATTAGGGGCTGATTTTTGCTTTGTTTTACTTTTTCGATAACCTCATTAAGGCGATACAGTGGTGGTGTTCCTGATGTTGCTTCAGGGTTTGAAGGAGTTCTAAGGGATTTATCTAATGATGAAAGGGTATTTAAGTAGTCACTTGTATCTTTAATATCTTTCAATGATGTGAGCTTTTGTCTTCTGATTTGATTCACTTGTTCTGTGATGAAGGAATATGGAGATCGCGCTAATAATTTTTTTTGAGCGTTTATATTTTTTAGTTGCGCTTCTATTTCTTGTAGCTCTGCTTCGCTTAAGGGCAATCCTTCAACATTAGTTAAAGAGACGTCAGTTCTCGGCTCTCGCTGCCGGTTCAGCAAAGCCTCTGTACGTTGAATTTGGGTGTAGCTATTATACTGTTGTTGAAATGCTTCCTGTTCTTTTTGTTCTTTTTGTTCTACATCGTCAGTAATCGACCGGCATACAGCTACAACACATCCTATGGAGGTTCCTATCATTCCTAGTATTGTGAATGTAGGGGCTGCGACTGAGGCTACTTTAGTTGCAAGAGAGCCGAGATGAAGAAAGTTTCCCATGCCTCCGTTGATCACAAAGGTAACACCTGCTGCTGCTACGGCTGCGAATATGGTCGTTAATATAACTATAGATCTTCCGCTCCATGTAGACGTACTTTTTGGTGGGCAGTTGAAATCCGGAAGCCCTACCTGTCTAGATCTTGTTGAGGATGTGTCTGATAATGGTGGCATTTTATTAATCCTTATAAATATTAAATTATTGTTAATCTAATTATATCATATTTTATATTTATAGTTCATTGTTTTGTGTGTTTTTATTGTTATTCTGGTTGTTTATTGTAATGTGTTTACTCTGAGAGATCTGCGTAAACGGGTGTATCTCAATGATTTTCAAGGAGATGTTGTTAGAACTATGAGCTTCAAAAAGTCAATAGGAAGAAATCATTCATTCTTATAGCCGTCTAGAAATTGGGCTTGGGCATAATAAGTGAGAAATAGCGATTTTAGAGCCTTCCTTGCTGCGAGGAAGAGTCTGCTAAAGCTCTTTGTACAATTGTTAGTGATTGTTATGAAGCATCCCATTGGGACATATGTGGTGCTGATGCCCACAAAGCTAGCCAAGCATCTTCTAAATGGTCCCAATTATAAGCAGGGTCGGAGAATGGTTTTATTAATTCTTTTTGGAATTGTGTTATTTTTTGCTGTAAATCTGCAGGGCGGTTTTTGATGTCTTTAACGAGTTCAAATTGTGAATAATTAGAACAGATGTACATTAGAGTGGCGATTAATTTTTTGCAATTAGACTGGTTGAGTCTTTTTGCGTCTATAGGTATTTGAATACCAAATATTTCAGATGCTTCTGATACGTAACAGTTTGTGTTTTCTTGAATAATAGTTAAATTCTGTTGTGCAAGTTTTGCTCGTTTTTCTTTTGCGGATGCTTGTAGATTCTGTTGTGTGATTCCGTTTTCAGGGGGTGTGTGTGGCAAAGTAATGCTTTCATTGTGGAGGTGTCCTGGTATGGTGTGTACTGAAGTAGGTGTCGAATGTGCTGAATTTGAAGTGCTGCTCGTAGGTGAGGGGATTCTGGGATGAGGGATTTCTCGAGAAGATATGACCTGTTGTGGACTGTTAGATGAGGATTCTAGCGGTTTTGGAAGTCTGTTACAATTTACTCCTTGTCCACTGTCTATGAATTGACGTGCAAGGCGAATTAGCCAGCTAAGAGCTTCAATATTATCGCACTCACTAATTGATGAGAAGTTGAGAAGTTGGCCGCCTTGCGTTTGTTTTAAGTAGTTTAATGCATCGTCTTCGGATAGGTCTGGAGCGTTGGTTGCTCCATGTCTGTCTACTAATGCCTTTTTTAGGTAGTTCTTAAACTGATTTAGTTCATTCTGTGCATGTTCGCGACTTGTTGTAAGTTGCTTTTGGTCTATGCGAAAGTTTTCATGATCTATTGGTGCAGCCATTCTCCCGCCTGCACGAGCCTCTGAAACGGAGGCTTCTAAAAATGCATGGATTGCGATAGGGAACGCGATAGCGGCCGATCCTAAGAAAGTACCCCACGCAGCCCATCCAGCAGTAGTCTGGTTGGGTATCCACTGATGGAAGAAATGTGCAGAAAGAACCATGCCCACTACTCCGATGACTAGCAGAGCGCATTTTAAAGCTCCGGTTGCTGATATAGTTACTGTCCGATTTCCTAAGTTGGCCTTTGCAACTTCTTGCAATGCCGAAGGGTTATGAGAGCCTGTTTGGTTGTGTGAGTTTTCTATAGTTGTCATTTGTTTTTCTTTTTATTATTAATATTAATTAATTATACCACATATTGTGTTTATTTGTTTTTATTTTTTTAATGAATTGATTATTTGGTGTTTGTGTTTTTGTTTATTTATTGGGAAGGCAGAGGGTTTGTTTTGTAATATTCTCATTTTAAGAGGGTTGCTTTTGGTGGTATGCATTATTGATAATGAGTGATTTAGGTTTGTTTTTGTGGAGAGGCGGTTTTGGAGGTGGTTTTGAGGGATTTCCATAAGCCATTCATGAGTCTTTTTTGCTCGGAGGTGAGATGGTAGAGGGTAAAAAGGCAGTCGTTATTTTTGCTAAAGGCGGCTTTGGTCCAGTTTGCAGATCCTGTGATGAGGATTTCGTCGTCGATATAGGCGAATTTGTGGTGCATGAGCTGGGGGCCTTGCGTAAAACGGATGGGCACATGGGCGGCTTGGAGGGTGTCGATGGCTTTTTTGCTGGCTCCCATAGAAGAATGCATATCGATGATGACCGTGACGTCAAGATGTCTTTTATGGGCGGCGATGATCTCATCAAGCAGGGTGGGGTGAGTTAGGGTGAATAGGGCGATTTTAAGGCTTTTTTGGGCGCTTTTAAGCTTTTTACGAAGGTCATTGAAGGCATGTCCTTTGGGATCTGGAAGAAGCCACAATTCGACGCTTTGACCTCCAACGAAAGTGCGGATGTGTCCTGTAGAATGGGGTGTTTTCTGTTCAAGGAATTGTGCGATTTTTGGGCTGTAAAAGCCAATGACGAGATTGTCATGCATTTTGAGAGAGTGCGGGGTGAAATTAGCCGATCCAAGGAAGATGAGTTTGTGATCTAAGATTAGCATTTTATGGTGCATGATTGCGCTTTGATGGATGGGACGGAGTACGGCCCCTTCGAGGATTTTTCGTATGTCGGGAGATCCTTTGGCGTCATAGTAGATGAGGGTGGGTACTTTTTTTTGGATTTTCTTTTGGAGAGCGGTGAGGATAGTAGGATCGCTTAAGCCAAAGATGGAGAGAAAGATCGATTCTTTACTGTTTTGGATAGCGCTTAAAAGAGTGAGGCGTAAATCTTCTCGGGAGGGGTGGTAGTAGAGTTTAGGTGGAGTGGTGGAGAGTGGGAGCGTAGGGGTAACAGATCTCCAGACAAGCCAGATGCAAAGAGCGCAAACAAAGGCAAGAACATAGGGAAACTTGTTTTTTTTGGTAGGAGCGAAGGGGGGCGCTAAAAGGATCTTTCCCTGATAGGTCTGTCTGGGAGAATTTTTTGAGGAGAATGTGGCTTTTCTGTCCAAGAGATCCTGGGGAAAAGACTTAGAAAGACATCTTGAAAATATCTTTTGATGAAATGTCAAAAGATATTTTCAAAGAGATATATCCGATCTTCTAGAGAGCGCCGCTTTTTTGGAGCTTTCTTTTTACAGCGGTAATGCCATTTTTATCGATGGTGCGGATTGCTGCCATTGAAAGACGGAGGGTAATAAAACGCTTTTCTTCCGGATCCCAAAAACGTTTCGTTTTGAGGTTAGGGTTGAATCTTCGGTTTGTGCAGCCCGTAATTTTAAGACCGATCCCTTTTTTCTTCTTGGCAATACCGCGCAAGGTATAGCTACGGCCAAATTGAGGCTTTTTTCCTGTGACAATACAAGTTCTAGGCATTTGGAAACTCTTTATTTCAATAGATGGGGCAATGGTATCATGAGATCCGCTTTTCGCTCAATGATTTTCTAGATGCGTTAGAATCGAATCCCCTTTCGAGCCAGTGCGAGTCCTGTTTGGAGTAACTTTTGCGCGGTGGCTGCGGACGGCACCTCCGGCACTGTTTGCCAAGGCTTTGTTTTTGGCCCCTTTCTGAGTGCTGTTACAGCGAACTCTGGAAGAGAAAGATCGCGAGCTTGAGCGTGACAGATGCCTAGAGTTGCGAGTGTTCTGAGAAATCGTTCTTCTTTCCATTTTTTGGATAGATGTGTTTCATTGAGTTCTTCGAGATGAGCATTTAGAAGGTTTTGTATTTCTTGTCGGTAGCGAGGGTCTTTCCATATTTGTGAAAGGTGAGGATGCTGCTCTTTGCAATATTTGGCGATTTGCTCTTTTTTCCATTCTTTAGATCGATGTCTTGTTAAAAAATGTTGGATCATTTCGTCAAATTCTGAGGGTTTGATATCGTCAAGTTCTGTGTCCTTGACTGTTGGCAGAGCGGGTGCAGCAGATTTTTCTTTGGGGGGTAATATAGTAACTTGAGACGCTACTATTTTAATGTTGGCAGGTTCTTCTATAGTTGAAGAGGGAGAAGAAGTAGTTTCTGGTTGGGGTTTTGTTGTGCTTAAGTTGGGTGATTGGTTTGCGCTCTCCTCTGGCGAGG
>CAYVDU010000081.1:0-6589 GCA_964450765.1 uncultured bacterium
TCCTCCAAATCTATCTCTCGCGCTGATTTTTTTAACCCCCAAGAAGAGTCGTTATTTCTAAAAATTTTTACTGGTTAGAGTCTTGGAAGTTAAAGTTTTGATCGAGGAGATTGTCGAGGTAGCTCAAGCACTCTGTCTGGATGTGGAGCGATGGGATAACGGGGGCGTCCGGATGGTTGATCCCTTCACAGTGTTTTCCAGCTTCTTCCCATTCTTCGGGGCCTTTTAAGTTATATACCCACCATGGAAACGTTTTGCATTGGGTGGGTCTGCCTTCGTAGGCGGTGCATTTTTTGTCCTGCAAAAAGATGCAGTCATAAGATCCTGGTTTATCGATCAGGGCAAGTTGACTATTGATGAGGCGTGTATAGCGTTTGGAAAATTCTTCGATAGAGCATTGGAAATGGGCTGCGAGCGTTTCTAGATCGTGATTGGAAAGAAATACATATCCCGGCGATCCAGTGCAACATTTGCCGCATCCTGTGCATTTAAAGCGGAGGCCGTCTTGAAACCAGGGTTCTTCTACTTTCTCATCCATAGGTAATTCTCTGTCCGTACAGGGTTTATGTGTTGATAGGCTGTGACTGTGCAGCCTTTTTCGGTAAGATCAATCAAATTCCAGCTATTTTGTGTTTGTGTGCAGCTTCCTGCATCCAAAAGAATGGGAAGATTGCTTTTTTGTAAATCAGCCATGATATGTTGGTGGGTGTGTCCATGTAGATATAAAACAATATTTGAATGTTCTTTGATTAGGCTCTCAAGAGCCTCTCCTCTCATAAGGCAATGTTTGGGAGATCCGTGTTGGAAAAAGGGGTAATGATTCAAAAGAATAATTGAGTCGTTTTGGGGGATGGCATTGAAGAGTTCTTCGAGTGTGTTTTCTTGTTTTTCAGAAAAAAAACCCTGAGATGAGGAAAGCTTTGTGGCGTGGGTGGTATCCAGTGCAATCAGCCACCAATGAGGGGCTATGCGATGCGCCTCGATGCCATCTTTTTCGAGGGAATAAAAAGCAGCATTTTTATTTTTAAAATATCGGTAATACCTTTTTTGAATAAAACTTCGCCGTGTGTATTGGTCATGATTCCCTGGGATTGCAATCCATGGCAGATTTAAGGTTTCGATAAATGTTTTGGCTAAAGAAAATTCTTGATGAAGAGAGGAGGTGGTGAAATCTCCTCCAAGAACCACAAGGTCAATATTCATTTTTGAAAAAAGAGAGGGAAGATCTTGTAGATTAGAGAAAGCAAAATTTTTATTCCTCGATAAAAGCCAGTTCATCTGTCCAAAAAATCTTTTAGGAAAGAGCTTGAAAGGGTTCCAAGTGACGTGAGTGAAGTGAAAATCAGAGAGTTGTGCGATCCGAAAATGGGACTTCATATGGGGTGAGGATGTTTTATTTTACAGCGTTGGATTGTACACGATGTACGTGAAAGTGGATATATAAAATATTTTGTTTTCTTGTTTGTTTTTGTGTTTATATGATATTTTTAATTATATACTTTTTTATTTCATTTTTGTTTTATTTTGTTATATGTGATACAATTTTGTTATTAAATTAATAAGGTTGAGGGTTTTTATGATTTCTTCGGTGAGAGAGTTTTTTTTCGGGCATGATCAGGATAGTGCAAATAGAAAGCAAATGACCGCTGCTTTATTGATAGGAAGCGCTGCCGTGGTGCTAACAGAGCTTGGCGGGGCTTACCAAAAAGGAGGCAGGATAGATCTATTAAAGAAGGGTTTATTTGTTAGTTCTTTAGGTTTGATGCTGAATCGATTCTTCGCTACAAATTCTCTTTTTTCTCGATTGAGTAGTGATCTTAATTCAACAACAACATCTACTACTGCGGCGTCAGTTGATTCTCATGCATTGTCCTTTACTGTTGTTTCTTCTTCTTCTTCTTCTTCTTCTTCTTCTAGCTCGTCATTGCCATCAGATGAGGTAATTAGAAAAATGTTATTGGATGAGTATAATGGTTATTTAAGAATGGAAGACGAACGTGATAATCCAATGACGCAATGCTTGTGTCGTGAAATGGCTAAGGCTGAAGTAAAAAGAAAGCTTAAACTACCGGAGAATTCACCCCTCTTGGATAGATTTTCATTTGATTCTAATCCTTCTGCCGGGGGGAGTAGATCCACTTTTTCCACTGTTACAACAGCTTCTGCATCGATTCCAGAAAGTACGGAGATAGATGCTGGGATTTTGCAACAATTACGGTTGAAGTATGTGTCTTTAGCTACAGAGGTTGCCCGGGGTAGGCCAGACGGTCTTTCTATTATGGCGAAAATAGATTGTCGAGATGAAGCGCGACGTTTGGTCGAGGCGGATCTTCGGTCGAGTGGAAGAGTTGTGTCTTTACGACATTATGATACAGCGCTTAGAGATTTGGTAAAATAGTTCATCTCTGTATTCTGTGTGCCGAAATGATTTAAGAATCGTCTTTTGGGCGAGTTCAAAGCGTCAAATTTCCTGAAACGTAACGCGCATAGTATTGAAGATAATACAATGCGTGTTGCATTCCTAAAAAATCTGGCAGCTTTCTCATCTGTCAAAACATGTAATTTTTCATTGAATCCATTATAGTTGTCTCGTTTGAGAGTCCTTTATGTTTTTCCTTTTTCTACGACTCTAGTGCCTCCTCTTTTCTTCTTATGCTGATCCTTAAATTTTTATTAGGATTAGGTTCTTGATCGAAATAAATAGTATTCAGTTAGAATTGATATAATATAAATTTTGTTATTATTAATATTTTTTAGTTTTTGATTTATTATTTATGTTTGTTGTAAAATCATTGTATTAAATGAATAATAATCAAAAATAGAAGGGTTTTATGATTTGGGTCGAAAGAATATTTAGTCGTGCATTTGACACTGTTGAAGATGCAAACATGGCTCAAACGGCTGTTGCTGGGGGCGTGGGTCTTGTTGCTGCTGCAGCGCTATTAAAGTCTGAGGGGCCTTATTTGAAATGGGGTGGAGCGATTGCGCTTGCTGGTGCAGCGGGATTAATGCTCGATCGAATTTTTTCGCCTCAACCTATTTTTTATTCAGAAAAAGCAACAAAATTATTTAATAAAAAATTACAAAGACGTGAAGAGGAGCAATTGCGGGAGGCGACTCGTCAACTTACTTTCCTTGAAGAAGAAAAAGGTGGGAGTACGCCTGGGTTTAGATCTGAAGTACGGAATTCAGAAGAAGCTATGAGTCTTGCAGCCGCGACATCTAAGATAACTTTTTCTGAGGAAAAAACGAGTGAAGAAATGAGACAGATAACGCAGGTAGTATTAAAAAATTACCTAGCTGTCTTGAAATTAACGCCGGCATCGGAGAGAGGGGAGAATAAGAGAGGTCTTCGGATGCGAGAAGCTTTAGAATTGGCTCAAGATGAATTGTACAGTCAAGGTGTTGTAGTGTCAGTGGATTTGCTTAGGACAGTTTCTCCCTTGAAATCGATAGATTCCTCGGATGAGCGTAAAGTGATAGACAAATTGCAAAGAGCTCTCTTGAAAAGCGTAAATGAATCAGAAACAACTCTGAGAAGAAGAAAAGAATTTGTTTTAGAGGAAGTTTTAACGGATGTTCAATGGGAATTCGAGACAGAAGGAGTTGCTATTTCTGTGGAGGCTCTTCGAGATATTCTTGTAAGAGACCAAAAAATTGTATGTGTAGATCGCCGATTGCAGTCTTTATTGCCTATAAACTTTTCTAGTCTTCAACCTCAAAAGCAAGGAAGCGAGCTTCAGAAGTTCGAGTGGACAGACGAGAATCTGGAAAGAGTTGCGAATATGATTGAGGATGCATATGGGGTAGTTCAAAAAAGGAAATCTAAAGGATCTGATGTTGCGCCGATTCAAAACTTCCTAGATGCAGAAGATGCTAAAGATATAGTTATGGATGAATTAAAAAGGGAAGGATTTGAAATATCGAGAGCTGACTTTAGAAGAAGAGTCTTGATATTCTCTAATGATGCGGAGCGATTGGAAGGCGTGAGGCAGAGATATAATCAAATATACCTTCCTTTGCTGAACTCAGAACAATCTGTTGAGCAGCTGAGGATAACTTCAGAACAATCTACTCAGCAGATAACGGCAGCGGAGATTGCTCTCCGCGTGCAGGCGGTAACTGCTCGCGTAAAGGAATCTACTTTAAAAATACTCCAATTGAAATTGCATGCTGAAGGAACTTTTGTATCTCTTGCAACTTTGAGAAAGATTTGTGGATAATTGTCTTTTTGTAACGCAAAGTACCATGGATTCGGGATGAGCCGTGTACTTTGTGTTCTTTAGACCTTTTGCGTAACTAAGGCTTCGTCGATTTTTGAGATTATTTTGGCCATTTTTCGGTTTTTTCTTCGGAGATCATATCAACATTCGTATATGACCCCCGAAGAAAAAATCGAAAAATGGCTCAAAAGAACTTAAAAAGCGACAGAAGCTTAGTTACGCAAGAGGTCTTTTTATTTTTTCTGATTTTTGAACATCTCTTGATACCATAATGCTGCGCAGAGAATAGCGTCGATGTTCGATTGCGTTTGGATCGCATGGATGAGCTCTTCATGTGTTTTCAGTTCAACATTGATGATTTCTGAAGGATCCAGAGATGGCTTTTGTTGGTGAATGGCGTTCTTAGCCAGAAAATAGTGAATCTTTTGGCTGCAGACGCCAGGAAAGGGATAGGCAGAGCCCATGAAATGGATTTCATTTGAAAAATAGCCGGTTTCTTCTAACAGCTCCCTTTTGGCTGCCTCGAGAGGATTTTCGTTGGACTCAAAGAGGCCTCCGGGACATCCCAAGAGAAATTGTCCTGTGGGATGACGGTATTCATAGTTGAGAATATAGAGATTGTCTGGTGTCGTTGCCAGAACGATTGCTGCGTCTGAAGGAAGGATGAGGAAGGAGAGAGACTTTGTTGCTTCTCTGTATTGCAGAAGATCTTCTTGGACTTGAAAAAAACCTCGATATGCAATGCAAGATGAGATGAGGCTTGGTTTTTTCATTTTTTGACTGCATTTTTAAAGAGTTCGAGTTGTCGGAAAAGTTCTTTTTTTTCCCACCAGAAAGCTCGTTCAATCCATCCTTTTTGATCGTCGATTCTTCCAGCTAGAAAATGACTGGGAAGAGCGGTTGTTGGAGGGTAGGGGGTGTCAAGGACGGCGGCAAAGTGGCTTTTTGCGATTTTTGGCCCTTTAGCCATGTAGAGCCAGGTGCCGAAGGGGAAATGGAGGAGCGATGTTTCTTGTGAAAGCATGGATGAGGGGTATTTCCGAAAGATGTTTTCGGCCATTTTCAGTTCTTTATTGAGAAGATGGAGCCAAATTTCTAAAGAATCAAAAATCATCCGGTCTTGTTTATCCATTTTCACTGTCTGAATTTTTTTAAAGAAACGGGGAAGATCTTTGAGTGTTTGGGTGTGAAGAGCTCGTTTAATAAGAGAATGAAAGACGCGTGTGTCTCTTTTAGTGAATGCGTTTGGAATTTCTTGAGTCAGAGGTAAAAATACTTTTTCAACCGAGGCTGTCAGGGTGATTGTTTCAGGAAATTTCTCGACGCCTAATTCATAGAGTGCAAAAAGAGCATTGCCTAGAAGTGTTTCTGTGTTTGGTTTTTGTTTTTCAAGGAGATTAATGATTTCGTTCATAATCGAGGATTTTCCAAGCCAAAAACAAAGAGAAATAGCAATGGAGGTCAGTTGATCTGGATCTTTTTCGATAAAAGGAAGCACTTCCCAGTTTTTTTCTAAATTATTGAGCAATTCTTTGATGTCAGAATGGGCTAGTGGATTGGGAAGATGACGAATGGCAAGAAGAATGATCCGATAGGCAGCTTCTCGATTGTTAAGAGAGCTTTCATGCATGCGATAAATAATGTGTTCTTGCAGTACAGGAAGAAGAGGGTGTCTTGGGAATTTGCGGAGTCCAAGCTCAAGGCATTTTGCCTCTTCTTCGGAGTCTTTCATCGCTTCGTACACAAGTGATTTCCCAAGATATTCGAGCGGGGCTCCGGGAGTGCGGAAGAGTTTTTCAAATTCTTTGAGTGCGAGATGAAAGTATTTTTCTTCCTGTGTTTTTTTTGCCTGTTCCAAAAGGGTAAGGCCTGCTCTAAAAAGAGCTTCTCTTTCTTCTGTTCTTCCTGGAAAGGCGTGGCTGATGCGGCGATATTCTTGGAGTGCAAAATCAAAGAGCTGTCTTGCTAAAAAGGCGTTAGGGATGGTAAGACATCCGACCATTGCGTTAAGACTTCCTCCAAACACTTTGAGATCTTTGATGGAAAAATGGCTGTCTTTATAAAGAAAACCGATATGAGTGCCTGCTAAAGGAAGATGGCTGAGAAAGCTGATTTTCAGGATGTCATCGAGATAGATTTTGAGGTGGTCTTCGATTTTTTCGATGCGCACTTTATGAGTTTGATTAGGAAGTAGGTGTGTGCCTTTTGCTTCTAACACTTGGACATTGGATCGAAAAAGACGAGAGTTTGGGTCTGTACTTGATCCAAACCAAATAGAATAACCTTCCTCGAGATGAATTTTGTGTTTAGCGCTTGGAATGCTCAGTAAAAATCCAATCCCGTGGCTCTCTTTTTGAAGACGGACC
>CAYVDU010000082.1:0-6540 GCA_964450765.1 uncultured bacterium
GTTGAAAAGCTGGCGCGCCTGGCTCGCTTCAGATTCTAGGGGATGGCGGGTTTTAGTTGGCTTTATTTGCGTTGTTTTCTTGGCGTTTTTTCTTCATTTTCGCTCTGTTCAGATAGATAGTTTGGAATTGAATGCAACTGCGGGAACCTATGTTGTCGCTCAGGTGGATTTTGAATTTCCCGATGATGAAGAAACGATTGTCCTAAGACAGCAGGCCATGAAAGATATTGGCCATGTATATCAAATTGAAGATAAGCAAATTCGGGATGCTAGGTATTACCTAGAGGATCTGCTTATTCATAGCAAGCAGTGGAAGCAGGACGTTCCCAATGCAACTTTTGAGGAGATGTACAAGGTTGCAGACGAGATCGAGACGCTTCTTCTGGAAGCTAGGTTTACCGATGCTAGAACGATTCAAAAAATTAAAAATATTTCTTTCTCTGATTTTTCCTTCTACGAATTTGTTCCGGATGATGGGATTGAGTCGGTTGCTTTGCCTGTTGATTTCTGGAAGAGGGTCGTGCACGAGGTTTCCGGAAGCTCTTTATTTCATCGAGAGACGATTTTATATATCGTCCATGTGTTTCAGCATAGACAATGGACTTTTGTAGAGGATTCCGCTCTCGAGCAGGCTTTGAAGTCTCAGGTTGCTAGGATTGTAGCTCAAAAATTTACTGAGGTGCGAGCAGGGACTCAGTTGATTCACACAGGAGAAACGGTGACTTCCCGTCATATTGCGATGATAGAAGCAATGAAAGCGGAAATGGTGGATCAGCAAGGGCTAAAGGAGCCTTTAACAATCATTTCAAGTCTTCTTTTATCTTTGATCTTTGTGACGATTAGCGCCCTTTATTTCCGTATTGGACAAATGAGCTTTGTGAAGTCTTTAAGGCAGGTTGCGTTATTTGTTTGTGTCGTTGTGCTAACGCTCTTTTTTGCAAAAGTGATCGAATATATTTTATTGAAAAATGCGACGGCTTTGATTGGGGAAGTTCGTTATCCTTTGATCGTTCCTTTTGCAACGATTCTCATTTGTATTCTTTTGTCTCCCCGCATTGCTCTTTTTGCCGCGACTTTTTTATCGATTATTTTGTCGGTGAGTTTAGCTGTAGATCATAGTCGTTTTTTGATTTTAAACCTTGTGATCTCGATTGTCATTATTATTAGCAGCCAAGGGATTCGCAGACGTAAAGAGGTTTTCACAGTAGCTCTGAAATCATGGTGTAGTTCTCTCCCTGTTTTGTATGCATTTGTACTGAGTGAGAATCATCTTTGGAGTCGTGTGTTTTTGATCGATGTGGGCGCGTCTTTTGTATTCTTAGTGATGACAGCGATTTTAGTTGTAGGGCTACTGCCGGCTTTGGAAACAGCTTTTGGCGTTTTAACGGATATGAGCCTGATGGAGTATATGGATCCAAGCAGCGATCTTCTCAAAGAATTTTCCACTTTAGTTCCTGGTACTTATCATCATTC
This sequence comes from uncultured bacterium, assembly GCA_964450765.1. GTDB lineage: Bacteria > Chlamydiota > Chlamydiia > Chlamydiales > SM23-39 > DAIDHZ01. Next base: position 1,474 of record CAYVDU010000082.1, read on the forward strand.
TTTGATTCTTGGTAATTTAGCGGAAAGTTGTGCGGCCTCTATTCAAGCTAATGGTCTTTTTTGCAGAGCGGCTACTTTGTATCATGACATAGGGAAGATGTACAACCCTCAATTCTATACAGAGAATCAGCAGAATTTGGTGAATATGCACCAACTGTTTACTCCGAAAGAGTCGGCTCAAGTGATTATTTCTCATGTGACGGATGGTGTTGAATTGGCAAGGAAACATCATTTGCCGGAGCCGTTTATTGATATTATTAAAGAGCACCATGGAACGACATTGGTGTATTATTTTTATCATAAAGAGCTGGAGTTGCGAGGCCATCACAAAGAAGAAGTGAGTGAAAAAGAGTTTCGTTATCCGGGTCCTAAGCCAAAATCGAAAGAGTCTGCGATTATTATGATTTGCGACAGTGTTGAAGCCGCATCTCGTTCTATTGATGAATTTACAGAAGCAAATATTACAGAGGTTGTCAGTCGAATTATTTCAGAAAAAGAAGAAGACGGGCAATTGGATGAGTGTTCTTTAACATTTGAAGAGCTGAGCCGCATTAAAGCAACGCTGATCAAAACTCTTTTAATCATCCATCATGTCAGAGTGAAATATCCGAAGCGAATTTGAGTCTTGTTTTTTGCAATGACCACTGTCAAAACATGCAATTTATAATTGATCCACTATACATAATTCATCAGTGATTTAGACAAAAAGAAACAGGATATGCATGATCGCAAGCGGCAGGATAGGAAAGATATAGTGGATTAAATTATAAATTGCATATTTTGGCTAACGCGAAAGCTGTTGAATTTCCAGAAACGCAACGCGCATAGTATTGAAGATAATACAACGCGCGTTGTGTTTCTGAAAATTCAACGCTTTGGCGCTGCCAAAATGTGCAATTTATAATTTAATCCACTATATATAGTAAATTCAATGATCTTTCCTATCCTGCCGCTTGCGATCATGCATATCCTGTTTCTTTTTTGTCTTATATACAGATATATAGTCGTTTAAATTGTCTCTGACAGCTTTTGCGATGCTAGAAACTGTCAAAGATAAATTAACGACTATAAATTATTTTCATTGAACGCATTCTTTTTGAAAGGCGTCTACAAGAAAATGGAGTCTTTGGTCACACCTGATAATTTGAGCGGGTAGGTCATCCGTTGTTTTTTCTACGACTTCTGCATAGATTTTGATTTTTGGTTCGGTTCCTGAAGGACGAATCACTAATTTGGTTTGATCTTTCAGCCAAAGACGTAGTACATCAGATGGCGGTAGTCCATCTTTTCCTTTGAGATAATCTTCGATGCGATCGATGGGTTGTCCAGCTACATGAGATGGAGGATTGTTTCGTAAGCGGTGCATCAGTTCTTTCATTTTTTGCATGCCTTCTAAGCTGTCGCTGAAATTGATTTGAATAAGGCATTCTCGGTGAAGTCCATGAAGGCGATACAATTCGTAGAGACGATCAAGAAGGGTTTTGTTTTCTTGCTTTGCAACGGCAGCAGCTTCAGCAAGAAGACATGCAGAGGAGATAGCGTCTTTATCGCGCACCGAAGTCCCAAAGAGATATCCGCAGGATTCTTCTGCGCCGAAAATATAGCGGTGAGAAGTGGAAGATTCCCATTCTCTGATTTTTTCTCCGATATATTTGAATCCTGTAAGAACATCAACACAAATACCACCGTAGTTTTTCACGATTTTTTTAAATAGTTCTGTCGTGACAATGGTCTTTACGAATGTAGAGAGAGGAGGGAGGCCTCCTTGTTTTTGGTAAGATGAACAAATGTGATCAAGAAGAAGACATCCTACTTGATTGCCGCTCAAAATTTGTTTTTTGGGGATCACAACGCCGATTCTATCTGCATCGGGATCTGTAGCAATGAAAAGATCACTTTTTGTTTCTGTAAGTTGCTCGGTTCCTAATTGGAGGGCTGCGTGATCTTCCGGATTGGGGGATGCCGCCGAAGGGAAGTTTCCGTCCATAGTGCTTTGTTTTTCTACTAAAGAGACATGGGAAAATCCCCAAGCTTTCAATGCTTTTGGTAGGGCTTTGATTCCTGTTCCGTGAAGGGGGCTATAAATGATTTTAAGGTGGCTTTTGCTCATCTTGGGATAAAATTGCAAAGGAGCAATATTGCGAAGATATGCATCCACAAGTTCGTCTCCAACCCAGTGAATGAGGGGGGAATGTAGAGCTGCTAGATGAATGGAGTCTTGGACTTGATCGACCTTTTTGATGATGCCGGCATCATGGGGCTGTACAACCTGAGCTCCATCATCCCAATAGACCTTGTAGCCATTGTATTTGGGAGGGTTATGAGATGCCGTGATCATGATCCCGCCTTGACAATTGAAGAAGCGTACGCCAAAAGAAACGAGCGGAGTCGGACAGATTTCTTTCGAAAGAAAGACCGTAATATGATTTCCTGCTAACACGCGGGCAGCTTCTTCGGCGAATTCTCTGGAATGATGCCGGACGTCATATCCAATGAAAACGGAGGCGTCTTGAGAGAATTGCGTTTTGATGTAATTGGCAAGGCCTTGGGTGGCTCGTCTAATCGTATAGACATTCATTCGATTTGTGCCGACTCCCATAATGCCGCGCATGCCGCCGGTGCCAAACGAGAGGGTTTTAAAAAATGCATCGGAAAGAGCTTTTGGATCGGAAGTTAAAAGATGGCGAATTTCATTTTTGGATTTTTCATCATATGGGCCGTTGAGCCACTCATTGATTCTTTGCATGGTGTTTGGATCGTATTCTGAAGTGGGCATGCGCTGACCTTTTGTTTTTAGGTAATATATACTTGTTCCTGTTGAATCTTCTCAATTTTAACTTGCACCAAAGCGTTTAAAATCAGTGGTTGTAAGCTGCATGATATTGAGCCTTAATACAATATCACGTGCGGTCGTTGATTTTTAACGCTTTGAGGTAAGTTAAAGTGAATGATTTTTTTGAGTATTGATTGAAACCCCCTATTCGATGTATTTTTTCTCTTTTTTAATAAGGGTTTAAAGATGAAATTGGATCGAGGGCTTCTTTATCTTTCTTCAATTACGGCAGAGCCTTTTTGTTTTACATGGCATTTATGTGCCTATCGTTTCTTTAGTCCTTTAGACCCTAAGAAGTTTGAAAATCTTTCTACGATTATTGAGGAAGTTGCATTTCGTACGCTTATCGGTGTTGGATGTGCTGTTGGAGCTGTTGCGGCGATTGCATTTCCGGTTCCTGTCGTTAGCGGGGTTTTGAGTCTTGGTGTGATGAGTCGAGCTTTGCGATGGTTGGGATTTGCTTTTCAAACAGGACAATGCACTTATGTTGCAGGTACAGGTGCTGAAAAATCTATTTCTCATGGCTCTTTGAAATTAATGGCGTGGAATGTCTGTGGAATGGGAGGGGGACTTTCTTTAGATCATGGGGGCGTTATTCATTGGAGAGATCGCTTTGATCAAATCATAGAAGTCATTCGAAAAGAAGATCCTGATGTATTAATTCTTCAAGAAATTTATGACGCACTTCTGGCTGAACGTATTATTGAAACATTGAAGGGCGAGTACGCTCATTTCTTTCTCCATCTTGGTTCAAATTCTATTGGCATTGGTAGTGGGGTGATGATCCTTTCTAAATGTCCTGTTCATGAATTTCGTTTTGCGTCTTTTGCTGTTGGGGAAATTCCTAAAATGAATCGAGGATTTGCAGAAATTGTGGTCAAAAAGGATGGCAAAGAAAATACGCCTTTTGTGCGGTTGATTGGAACTCATTTACATCATGGTTCTGGCGAAGTCAATGATCAGATTCGGATGTGTCAGGTTGCTCAATTGGTTCATGATGTTGCGCAAAAGACATTGAAAATTCCAACCGTTGTAGCTGGAGATTGGAATATTGAAAAAGAATCTTCTGTGGGCCGGTCTTTAGATGGGTATTTTGAACATGGCTATCAGGGGGAAGATCCTACCTGTACGAATTTATTGACAGAGCAGTGGGATCAAAAGAAATGTGCAGTTCCAGGAGAGAGGATTGATTATATTTCTTTGTTAAAAGATGACCAGGCAAAGAGGGTTTCTCTTGAAGATGTGCGGCTTGTAAAGGCGTTTGATGATGTTTACGATACGAAAACCGCCTTGTCAGATCATCATGGGCTCGTTGCTACGATCCGATCCAGAGCATATGGCAACTAGATAAATTTATTGGTTGAACAGAATAAGAATAGTTTGGTATCGTGTTTCACTTTGTAGCGCTGGTGTAGCTCAATTGGTAGAGCGCCCGACTTGTAATCGGATGGTTGAGGGTTCAATTCCTTTCGCCAGCAAATCTTTTTTCTCACTTTCATTTTCGGGGGTGTCGCATAGCGGCAATTGCAGGGGACTGTAAATCCCCCGTCTTCGGACTTCGTGTGTTCGAGTCACACCGCCCCCATTCTTCTGGACGATTCTGGTACCCATTTCTGGAAAAAATTGTAATATTTCTACGATAAGTAGATTGGATTCTCTATTCGCAAGTTCTGAAGTGATTCTTTAAAAAGTATCGTTTTGCTTCAATTTTAGATGTTTCAGAAATGTGACAGATTTAGTTATGAATGTATAGTCGGTTATACCGAAAAAGATTCAAGAATCGGTTTTCAGACGAGAGTCAAATTCGACGCTTTGGCACAGTCAAAGCGTTGAATTTATAATTGAATCCACTATATTCTGTAAATTCTTCAAGGAATTTTAGTGATTTGGATGAATGACTCAATCACAGTAGGAAAAATTCTCTAAAAAGCGATGAAATGTTTTTAGTGGAATAGGTTCATGCTATCCTAGTTTTTTCGGTAGATAGTTCTGTGTGTTTATAACCTAGCAGAGGAGGAGTGGTAGAAAGGATTTTGACAATAGCATAGATGCCTAATCCAAACCCCAATGTTGCAAAAACTGACCCAACAGATAGTAAGGCGACCGAGAGCGTCTTTGGATATAAGTAATAGCAAGCCAGAGCCCCTAGAGCTGCGTTGATTATTCTTTGAAGTCCATAGCACGGATATGTGGTTTTGCGCCATCCAGTGATACACCCAAATCCTTGTCCTCTA
>CAYVDU010000083.1:0-6440 GCA_964450765.1 uncultured bacterium
AAAAGACAAAACGCGATTGCTATTTTTTTAAAACATGACAATGAACGAAGTAACATTCAAAAATCTCTAAATACCATCCGCGATTTAGAAAGACTTTCCATGAAGCTCACCACTGGATCTACGGGTCCTCGAGATCTTTTAGCCTTAGGAAAATCTCTTTCCGCCCTTCCCTCGATTCAAGAGTCTCTTTCACACCTTGAAGGATACGATGAATTTAACGCTCTTCCAAACCTTCACTTCCTTGCTGAAAAAATCCTTGCGGCCCTTCAAGATAATCCTCCTTTACGCATTGGAGAAGGAGACATTTTTAAAGACGGATTCAACCAGGAACTCGACTCGCTCAGATCGATCAATAAGGAATCCTTTGACTTCTTAAGCAATTACCAAAATACACTCAAAGAGCAAACTGGGATTAAAACTCTCAAGGTGAGTTTTACCAAAGCCTTTGGATACTACATTGAAATCAGCAGAACACACAGCGATAAAGCCCCCCCCTATTTTCAAAGAAGACAAACACTTGTTTCTGCAGAACGATTCGTCACAGATGAACTTAAACAATTTGAGCACCGCATTTTAAGCGCAGAAGATAAAAGCAAAGCGCTCGAGAGCGAGCTTTTTGAAGAATTTCGCTCCCTTGTCATCAAAGAAGTCCCTTCTATTCACTTGATTGCCAAAGCAATCGGGAGACTCGATTGTCTCATCGCTTTAAGTAAAATCGCTAAAGAAAATAACTTTATTCGACCCACGGTAGACGAATCATCCACCCTTCTGATTAAGCAAGGAAGACATCCTATCGTCGAAAAATCAGTCGGCTCTGCCCACTACATAGCCAATGACACCCACTTAAGCGAAAGCAATCAAATGATGCTCATTACCGGGCCTAATATGGCAGGTAAATCAACATACATCAGGCAAGTTGCGATCCTCATCATCCTTGCGCAAATAGGCTCTTTTGTTCCTGCAGAATCTGCCCACATCGGGCTTGTAGACAAAGTCTTTTCACGAATCGGCGCTAGCGATGATGTATCGCGCGGTCAATCGACTTTTATGGTCGAAATGACAGAAACCGCCAATATCCTCAAAAACGCGACATCCAGATCTTTGGTGCTTCTTGATGAAATCGGACGAGGCACGAGCACTTACGACGGAATTTCCATTGCTTGGGCTGTTGCAGAATATCTTCTGACCACACATCGAAAACAAGCAAAAACCCTATTTGCGACTCACTACTGGGAATTAACGGCACTCAGCAAACAATTTCCTCACGCAATGAATTTTCAAATCGCAGTCCAAGAAATTGAAGGAGGCATTGTCTTTTTACGCAAAATCATTCAAGGAGGAACAGACAAAAGCTACGGGATCCATGTGGCAAAACTCGCGGGACTCCCTACAAAAGCGATCCAAAAAGCAGAAGAAATGCTCAAAATCCTCGAAGCAAAAGGAGCTTTAAATAAACCCCAGAAAGAAGAAAAACAACTCTCTCTCTTTGAACCAACACTACCCGCATGGACAGGAGAGCTCAAACAACTTGATCTCAACAGCATTACTCCTCTACAAGCCTTGCAAAAGCTGATCCAGTGGCAATCCACATCGGATTCTTAAGATTGGTATAATACAAATGTGAGACCGTTGCATAATTGGGGTTTTCCCAAACAATCCCCTTTTGATCGGGGTTTATAGCGAAAAAGGTTCAAGAATCGGTTTCGGTATAGGCGACGCTTACCGATCCTCCCAAGTTTTCTCGAAATGAGGCCTTTAGAACTCCATGAGCTTCAAACTAACGCAGAAGCCATCAACCTATTAAGTCTCTTCTCTTTAATTTTAACGATAATATCTAATTTACTTAAGTCCTTCTGAATCATGGAATACGCCCCTATTTGATCACATCCTTGATAATCAATAACTTGTAACCAGCAAAAAGCGGACATTTCAATAAAACTCTAATAATTTATAACAATCAGAAACAAATATAATAAATTTAAATAAAAACAGGAGAAAATTATGTCAGTGCAACCAAGAAGAGTAGCCGAACCTCAATCCTCAGATACGGTTGAGATGATGACCCCAACCCAACGGGCTAAAAACAACATAGAAAACAGACTAACCCAACTATTCCAAGATGCAACAACTAAAAGCCACGTACAAAATATGAATCACACAGACACCAGATTCAATCCCAACGAGCAAAGAGTCATTCGAAGAATAAAAACAACACTACAGTATCTTTCAGATACATCTCTTATGAATGACCCAAATGCGCCAAGGAATTTGGGAGAGGCAATATTGACCACATTCCATGAGCTCCAAGCATCAGATGCTCCATGCGATCAAATGACACAAGTATTCAATAGTACAGTAGACAAGATAATAGAACACGCAAGAGAGACAAGAGAATGATGCGTTCTCCAATAAACTCTGAAACGAAAAAGGGCAAAGCAAAGTGCTATACCCTTTTTTTATTTATCGATTCGCAGCCTTACGCAACTTGCTATGCTTAAATCCAAAACGGAAATACACAAGCAAACCAACCAATATCCATACGCATAACTGCGCCCATGTCGTCATTGGCAAAAAGAACATCTGACCAACGCAACATACAATCCCTAAAATAGGGATATATGGCATGAAAGGCACTTTAAAAGGACGATGAAGATCCGGCTGTGTATAGCGCAAAATCAACACACCAAAACAGACAATCGAAAAGATCACCAAAACAGATAAAGAGACTAATTGTCCTAACATATCTACAGGGAAAAGACCCGCAATAACAGCTCCGGCAACAGCAATCACAGCAGTTCCAAATACCGGCGTTCTCCACTTTTCATGAATATGACCAAACCGATTCGGTAAAAGTCCATCTTTACTCATCGCAAAGAACATACGCGTCTGACCTAAGAGCTGCGCTAAAACAACAGATGTCAAAGCGGCCAAGATTGCAATTTTTACAATAAAGCTAAACCAGGCAAAATTAGGCCCCATTGCATTCAATGCAACAGCAATTGGATCCGCAACTCCAAGCGCTGCATAACTCACAACACCCGTCATCACCAATACAGTTGCAATATAAGCAATCGTGCTCACACCTAAAGCACCTAACATGCCTCGAGGGATATTTTTCTGCGGAGAAATTGTCTCTTGCGCCAGCGTACAAACAGTATCAAAACCGTTATAGGCAAAAAACACAAGACCTGCACCACGTAAAATCCCGCTCCAGCCAAACTCTCCAAAGACTCCGGTATTTTCCGGAATAAAAGGAGTCCAATTCTCTGAATTGATATAAAAAACTCCAAATATAATGAAGAAAAAGATGGTGGCTAACTTCACGCCAACCATAATGTTATTCATTGTCGCCGCGGCACGAATTCCAATCGCAATCATCAAGCAAATGAGAAGAACAAGCACCATCGCAGGAACATTCAAAAGAGCTCCGCTCATATGCCAGCCGATATCAGGATTATAAATAATCGGAGCATTGGTAAAAGCGTGAGAAAGATGCAGTCCAAAGCCCTTTAAAACACTCGTAAAGTACCCAGACCAACCGACAGCCACTGTACAAGCGGATGCAAGGTATTGAACAATCGCTGTCCAACCAATCAACCAAGCAGCAAACTCCCCTAAAGCCACATATGCATAAGAGTAAGCGCCTCCCGAGATCGGAATAATCGAAGCAAGCTCTGCATAACAAAGTCCTGCAAAAACGCAGACAATCGCTGCAATGATAAAAGAAATAATTACGGCAGGTCCTGCACAATTGGCAGCAGCTTGTCCTGTAATCACGAAAATTCCTGCGCCAATAATGGCTCCAATACCAATTGACGAAAGTTGCAAAGCTTTTAAATGACGCTTTAATCCCTTTCCGCCTTCACTTGCTTCCACTTCTGCAGCCAATGAATGCGTCGGTTTTTTAATGAAAAGATTCTTTCCTCTCACTTTTTAACTCCATTCGAGAATCACTTTACCGCAGAGACCTTGAGAAATGACATCAAATCCCTTTTGAAATTCCGTATAGTGCAACTTGTGCGTCACAATCTTAGAAATATCTAACCCGCTCTGCAGCATAGAAATCATTTTATACCAAGTTTCATACATTTGTCGACCATAAATCCCTTTCAATGTGAGACTATGGAAAATCACCTTGCTCCAAGGAACTCCAATCCCATCCGGAAGAATCCCTAAAAGAGCCATCTTTCCACCGTGATTCATCAAATCGATCATCTGATTAAACCCTCCCGGGTGCCCTGACATTTCAAGACCAACATCGAACCCTTCGACAATCGATAATTTTTTCATCACATCTTTTAAATCAGTCGTTGCCACGTTGATTGCATTCACAATGCCCACCTGCTTCGCCAGTTTCAGCCGGTACTCACTCACATCAGTGATCACTACATGGCGGGCTCCAACATGCTTTGCAATCAAAGCTGCCATAATTCCAAGAGGCCCCGCCCCCGTCACCAAAACGTCTTCCCCAACTAAATCAAAAGAAAGAGCTGTATGAGTCGCATTCCCTAAAGGATCCAAAATAGACGCTACATCATCTGAAATTTCTTTAGGAATCAAAACGGCATTCGTTGCGGGCAGAGCAAAATACTCAGCAAAGCAGCCAGTCGCATGATACCCAATTCCAACCGTATTTCGACAAAGATGACGAGCACCAGCTCGACAAGCTCGGCAAGTATCACAAACCAAGTGCCCTTCTCCGACGATGCGATCCCCTGCCTTAAAATTATGAACATCTTTCCCTACTTTCTCGATAACCCCGACAAATTCATGACCTGTCGTCATCGGAACTGGAACTGTTTTTTGAGCCCACTCATCCCACTTATAAATATGGAGATCCGTTCCACAAATAGCTGTCTTCTTGATCTTCACAAGAACATCTCTATCTCCACATTTTGGCATCGGAGCATCATAGAGCCAAAGCCCCGGTTCTTTTTTCAATTTTCCAAGCGCCTTCATAACTTAAATAACCCCCAATTCTTTGCCTACTTTCGCAAAAGCTGCGATCGCCCGATCTAAATGATGTTTTTCATGAGCCGCCGACATTTGCGTACGAATCCGCGCCTTTCCTTCTGGAACCACCGGATAAGAAAAACTAACCACATACACACCCTCTTTCAAGAGCAAATCGGCCATTTTTTTGGACACCTTAGCATCATGCAGCATGACAGGAATAATCGGATGCTTCCCCGGAACCAACTGAAATCCCAGCTTCTCCATATTACTTCGGAAATACTCCGCATTATGCATTAATTTTTTCCTTAAATCTCCGGACGATTCTAATAGATCCAATACCTTTAAAGAGGTCGCTACAATCATCGGAGCGACAGTGTTTGAAAAAAGGTATGGGCGAGATCTCTGCCTTAAATAATCGACAATTTCTTTTCGAGAAGCCGTATATCCCCCGGAAGCGCCGCCCATAGCCTTCCCAAGAGTCCCCGTCATAATGTCAACGCGTCCCATGACCTTGCAGTATTCATGAGTCCCTTTTCCATGCTCTCCAATAAAACCAGTAGCATGGCAATCATCAACCATAACAAGAGCATCATATTTATCAGCTAAATCACAAATCCCATGCAAATTCGCAATGATCCCGTCCATGGAGAAAACACCATCCGTTGCAATCAAACGAAACCTCGCAGACGCAGCTTCCTTCAGCTTCTCCTCCAAGTCCTTCATATCATTATTTTGATATCGATAACGCTTTGCTTTACAAAGCCGAATACCATCAATAATACTTGCATGATTCAACGAATCAGAAATAATGGCATCTTCTTCAGTAAGAAGAGTCTCGAACAACCCCCCATTCGCATCAAAGCAAGAAGGATAAAGAATCGTATCTTCAAAACCTAGAAAATGACTCAACCTTTTTTCCAATTCTTTATGAATATTTTGCGTCCCGCAAATAAAACGGACAGACGCCATCCCAAAGCCATATTTTGCCACCCCTTCTTGCGCTGCCTTAATCAATTGAGGATGATCCGCAAGCCCCAGGTAGTTGTTTGCGCAAAAATTCAGAACTTCTTGGCCGCTAGCCACTTTAATTTCTGCCTTCTGCGGAGTCGTAATAACACGCTCTTCTTTAAAAAGACCGTTTTGTTTCAAATGCTCAATTTGACTAGAAATATGCGAAATAAATTGTTTTTTGCTCATAAGCCCGACCCTATCAATAAATATTTTTATTGTCACGTTTTTAGGCAAGATTGAAAAATGCCAAATTTTTAAGAACGCAAAGCAGGTAGTATTCATTCAATACAATCTACTTTGCGTTCTTGAAAATTTGGCGCTTTCAATCTCATCTAAAAACAGATTCTTGAATCATTTTCGGTATATTCAAAAATAGAAGAGGTCTTTAAACTGTAGCAAAAAAGGTTCAAGAATCGGTTTTTAGACGAGATTGAAAGCTGTCAAATTTTTAAGAACGCAAAGCAGGTAGTATT
>CAYVDU010000084.1:0-6439 GCA_964450765.1 uncultured bacterium
CTTCATTGCCAGACCCTAATTTATTCAATGGAGGAAAAGTCAGCTCCGAGAGCTTTTTTTGCAAAAATTCTCCATTTTTTCGATTTTTCATTTCAAGGATTTCAAAGCGGATCAATTTTCCTTCTCGATCAATGTCCAATCGCGCTTTTACATCTCCATACTCAGGCAGCTCCAACATATTTTGCAAATACGCTATCAGCTCTTGCTCATAATCCAAATCAGAGTGCACAGATTCCTCTTGAAATTTCCCTAGCGGAGCAACTTTCACAGGAATCGCAACAGACTCTTTTTGCACCATCGAAGAACTTTCTTTCACACTCTCTTCAAACTCTTGGATTGTCCTTTGCATTTCTTTCAGCAAATCCTGATTTTCAATGACTTTTTTTCTGCTCTCTACAGAAGCTATCTCTTTTTTCACGAGAACTGTTTTCTCTTTTTTAACAGTTGCAACTGTTTTTTTTTGCACCGTTTGAGGCCCTGATACACGAGCATTTTTCTTACCACTTACATCCACTCCAACCACAGAATTCACCGATTGAGATACAGGAATAGATACCGTGCGAACCACCATTTTTGATTTTGGTTTTTCTGAAAAAATCAAATGCTGGACGAAAAGACTTAAAATCATCAAACAATGACTAAAAAAAACAATATTTACAATTTGCCAAAACCTAGAAAGCTTTTTAAACCATTCAAGGCTGTAGCAAAATATCCATTTGCTCAAAACCGCTTGTCTCCAATGCATTTTTTACATCTTGGTACACGCCGAAAGACGCTTTTTTATCTACAGCAACCAAAGGACACTGTCCAACATTCTTTTTTTCTATTTTTAAAAGAGAAATAAGTTCTGAAAGCGAAACATTTTTCCCCCGAAACCAAATCGAATGATCGGCTCGAACTGAAATCATCCATGGACTCTCTTTCGCTCCTTGTTTTGTCAAAGAAGAAGAGCTGGCCAGTTGAATCGAATCAATTTCCAATAAAGGAGCGAGCAAAACAAACGTAATTAAAAGAACAAAAACAACATCAATAAAAGGCGTTAAATTAATAAACGACTCTTCTTCAACTTCTTCGTCTACTAAACGCCTATTTCGCATTTCTTTTTTTCCAAATCAGGATAACGAAGCTCCAACGAAGAGAGCAAAAGGTAAGAAAATTCTTCCATCTCTCTTCTTGACTCTCTCAATTTATGCTTTAAATAATGAAACCCAATCAAAGCAGGAATGGCCACCATAAGTCCAATGACCGTAGTCGCAAGGGCCAAAGAGATCCCCGCCAAAAGATGCGTAGGCAATCCCTGAGCTCTGGTTTGCATCTCTGAAAAAGTCATTAAAATGCCCCAAACAGTGCCAAGAAGTCCTAAAAAAGGACCTAACGTCATGACAATCGGCAAAATAAAAAGATGCTTCTCCAAAGATTTTAACTGAATTCCAACAGAAATCTCCAATTGCGCCTGCAATGAGGAAAGATCGTTTTGAGAAAAATAAGGAATTGTTTCTTGATCCGCCATACTCCGGCTCAAAATAGATAATGACCTCTTTTTAAATGCCTTATAAATTTCAAAGAAGGGATGAGAATATTCCAAAAGGCGACCTTTTAAAGGACGTTGAAACTGCAAATTCAGCGGCTCTTTTTCAGAGAATTGTGAAACTAAATCACGAGCAAGCCGTCCGGCATTCAAGAAAATCCATGATCGATAAATAATCACAACCCATGAAATCGAAGAAAGCAAAAAAAGAGCTAAAAAAATCCACTTACCAAACCAATCAGACTGAAGATAAGCGCTGACGAATGGATTTCCAGATGCTAAAAACATAATCTTTTGTAAAATAAATGAATGCCTAAAGATACCTCAAATATAATTCTAACGCAAGAATCACTCATCGATTCTCATGCACATCTTTCCGATGCAACGATTCTTCCCAATATCGAGTCCATTCTAAAAAGAGCAAAACATGCAAACATCTCTTACATCATCAACATCTGCACAGATATCCAAACACTCAAAGAAGGACTCATACTCAGCGAAAAACACCCTGAAATCAAAAATACAGCGGCAACAACTCCTCACGACGCAACACAAGAAAAAGATGAAGCCTTTGCTTTTTTCAAAGAAATCACAAAACAAAATCGCTTAGTTGCTATTGGCGAAACGGGCCTTGATTATCATTACAAAGAACTGGATCCTCGCATCCAAAAAAACTTTTTCATTCCTTATTTGCATTTAGCCGCCGAGAACAACCTCCCCATTATTTTTCACTGCAGAGACGCATTTTCTGATCTTTTTGCTATTACAGATCTCGAATATCCCCACAAAGCAAACGCTATTCTTCATTGTTTTACAGGCGGAAGAAAAGAAGCGGAGGAAGTTTTAAAACGCGGATGGTATCTTTCGTTAAGTGGCATTGTCACATTCAAAAATAGCAAGGCTCTTCGAGAAATTGCAGAATTTGTTCCTCTATCGCAACTTCTGATTGAAACAGACTCTCCCTATCTTGCGCCGCAAACAAAACGAGGAAAACCAAATGAACCTGCTTTTTTACCGGAAGTCGCCGCATGCATTGCAGATATCAAAAAGATTTCCATCGAAGAAGTCGCGAAAGCCACAAGGGAAAACGCATCTCGCCTCTTCTTGCATGATATAGTCGATTGAATTATACGCTTAGATTATTTTTCACAAGACACTTTGCTAATTGTCTAAAAATAATAACATGCAAAGGATAAAGACTATACCAATAGACTCTTCCTAAAAGACCATTTGGGCGAAATGATGCAGTTTGCTTTAGGATTCCTCCCGTAACATGAGGAATAATCTCAAATTCTAGCCATGCCTCTCCGGGCAATTTCATTTCAGCATAAAGAAGTAAGCGCCGATTCTTTTCATCTGCCAATAAAACTCGCCAAAAATCAAGAGCATCTCCAACTTTAAGTCGTGTTGGATGAGTCCTTCCTCTCCGTAGCCCGATCCCTCCTACTAATTTGTCTAAAAAACCTCTGAATTTCCATGCCCAATTCATTGTCAGCCACCCTCGATCTCCTCCGAGCGACCAAATCCGTTTTTGCACTTCTTCAATAGATCCTGAAAAAGAAAGTGTACGTTGATCGCTTAAGATCCCGAATCTAGGAATGTGAATATAAATAGATAGATCAGGGTTTAAAGCAGAGCCGCTTAAGCTATCTTTCCAACTTGAAAAGACCCAATCTTCTTCTGTAGGAGCAAATGCCAGTTGCAGAGCCTCTTGATACGAGAGTAGTTTTCTAGGAAAAATTTTCCGAATTCGATTTTCTTTACAAATTGCATTATTCATAAGGCTTTCAACAAGGAAACGAGCTAAAGAAAAACTTGTGCTAGTTACAAAAAATAGCCAATAAGAAGAAATCCGTGGAGTAAGAACCGGCACTGTAAAAATCTTTCGTTTTAGATTTCTCATTCTGGCAAAATTTAACAAGAGGTCCTTGTAACTCATAACATCAGGCCCTCCGATCTCAAAAGATTCACCAAAACAAGCAGGATTATCTAAAACAAGTATTAGATAAGCAAGGACATCGCGTACCGCAATCGGTTGCGTGAAATTTTCAAGCCATTTTGGCGCTATCATGATAGGTAATTTCTCAACCAGATCTCGGATAATTTCAAAAGAAGCGCTTCCAGAACCAATAATGATCCCCGCCATTAAAATCGTTACAGGGACTTTGCCTGCTTTGAGAATTTCCCCTACGTTTTTCCTTGAGCTCAAATGACGTGAAAGATGAGATTCATTTGAAAGACCACTTAAGTAGACGATTTGTTTTGCTTTGGTATTTTGTAAACGATTTGCGAAATTTTTTGCTGAAACAGCTTCCATTTCAGAAAATTTTTGCGAATAACGCATCGAATGCACGAGATAGTAAGCAGCATCAATATCATCTGGAATCTTCAATAATGAGGAAGGATTAAGAAGATCTGCTTCAATAATATGAATTTGAGATTGAATTTTTTCAGGAATTTCAATGCGGAAGCGGCTTCTTATTAAGGCATATATTTCATGGCCATTACTTACTAAGTGAGGAATTAAACGAGTTCCAATATAGCCATTAGCGCCGGTAAGTAAGATTTTCATAGTTCTTCCTAAAGACATTTTTCAAAACTTTTTCCTAAACTGCATAGGTATAGTGGTTCCACTTGAAAGGCCTCTATGTTTTTCTTTTCTTCTGCGCTTTCTCTTTTCTTCTCATGCTGATCCTTAAGTTTTTATTTGCCCCAACCCGATCGAAACAGCTTTGTATTTTAAGCACGCCAAAATATGAACTTATTTATTTTGTTTGGTATAATTTTTAATATATACTAAAACATATCCATATGGACAAATACAAAATTGCTGAAATTTTCGAAGAGATTGCTTTTCTTTTAGAAATAAAAAATGACAATCCTTTCCGCATTCGCGCATATCGCAACGCAGCAAGAGCCATCCTAAACACAGAAAAAGATCTCAACACTTTAATCCAGGAAAACTCTTTAACAAACATAGATGGCATTGGAAAAGATCTCGCACAAAAAATCACGCTCCTTGTGAAAACAAAAAAACTCCCCTTCTATGAAAATTTAAAAAAATCGATTCCCAAAGGAGTCCTCCGCTTAAGAGAAATTCATGGATTAGGAGCGAAAAAAATCCAAATTCTACACAAAAAACTCAAAATTAATTCTATCAAAGCGCTTGAAAAAGCATGTAAAGAAGGAAAAATAGCGAAACTTTCCGGATTTGGCAAAAAAACAGAACAAAACATTTTAAATGCCATTTCCAAAAAAGAGATCTATTCAAAAAGAAAACTTTGGTGGGATGCGAACGAAGAAGCAAAACCAATCCTCGAAGGCCTCAAAAAACTCTCCTTTGTCAAACAAGCTACAGCAGCAGGAAGTCTCAGAAGAAAATTAGAAACAATTGGCGATCTCGATTTTCTTGTCAGCTCATCAAAACCAAAAAAAGTCATGCAATGGTTTATCACACAACCTTTTGTCGACTCCGTCACTTCTCAAGGAGAAACGAAAGCCTCCATCCGACTGAAAGGGGGCTTTCAAGCAGATCTTCGTGTTGTGTCTGAAAAAGAATTCGGATTTGCTCTTTTGTATTTCACAGGCTCCAAAGAACACAACGTCAAACTCAGAGAACGCGCTCTTAAAAAAGGATGGTCGATCAATGAGTATGGAATCACTCTCACGCATAAAACTGCCCCTCCTCGACTCCCCTCTTACCCCACTGAAGAAGATATCTATAAATCACTAAGCCTAAGTTATATATATCCTGAAATTCGCGAAGACCAAGGGGAAATTACCGCCGCAGAAAAAAACAAAATCCCCCATCTTGTCGACATGAAAGATATTCGCGGAACATTTCACAACCACACAACAGCATCCGATGGGAAAAATACACTTCGTGAAATGGTCAATGCGGCAAAAAACATGGGATGGGAATACATCGGCATCTCCGATCATTCGAAAAGCAGTTTTCAAGCCAACGGCTTATCGATTCAAGAATTAGAAACATCGATTTCTGCCGTACAAAAACTAAATGAGTCGCTTAAAAAAGGACCCTACGTCTTTATTGGAACAGAATGCGATATCCTTCCGAATGGTAAGCTTGATTATCCCGATTCCATTTTAAAAGAACTCGATTTCGTCATTGCCTCGGTTCACTCATCCTTATCTCAAGATGAAGCAACCATGACAAAACGACTGATCCGCGCCATTGAACATCCCCTCACCACCATGATCGGCCATTTGACAGGAAGACTTCTTCTTCAAAGGGATTCTTATAAAATCAACGTATCAAAAATCATCGATGCCTGCATTTCGAATGGAAAAATCATTGAAATCAATGGTCATCCACAAAGACTCGATATGGATTGGCGCTTTTGGCATAGCGCAAGCACCAGAGGTCTTCTTACTTGCATTAACACAGATGCACACCATGTAGACGATATGAATTTTATTCAAGCGGGCATTAACATTGCGCGCAAGGGCTGGCTTGAAAAAAAACACGTCATCAATACTCTATCTCTTGCTCAGATCAAAAAATTTTTAAACCGATAGAAATTGAACCGTTTTTCGATGATCTTTTAACAAGAGCTCTTCTACAGATGTCTTCTGAATGTAAAAGCGCTTTACAAGCTCTTTTTCAATATCTTCAATCAAATCACAAACAGTTTTACGATGCTCTTGCAACGAACACAAAAAATGCTCATGAGATCGATCCAGACGATATTTGGGCCTTTTTGCAGGAAGAAGTAAATACTGCATATTCTCTTTTCGATAATTCCACAAAAACGATGTATGATGGAGCCATCTATCTTTTTGTAAATACTGAGCATTCCCCCCGCATTTTCGATCCTCGATCACATAATCATTTTCCCGTAAGGAAAATCCAGCAATGTTCCATGCACGAGCATAGACATCTGCAGACCA
>CAYVDU010000085.1:0-6383 GCA_964450765.1 uncultured bacterium
GCTCTTGAACTCATCCGGATAACAGGGCCTTTGGCAGCACCTTCGGCCAATTTAACAGGACGACCAAGCCCCACCTCGGCTTTTGATGTATTGGAAGATTTGAATGGAAAAATTCCTTTGATTCTGGATGGAGGCAACTGTTCAATCGGGATTGAATCAACCATCCTTTATCTTGCTGAGGATCGTTTGCAGATTTTGAGGCCGGGATCGATTTCAAAAGAAGAGTTAGAAGAGTTTTTAGGGAGAAATATTTTAGAGGGATCTTCTTCTGCAGTTCCTTTGGCTCCAGGGATGAAATATCGGCATTATTCACCCAAAGCAAAGGTGCGTCTTGTTTTTCATGAAAAAGAATTCAAAGGATCTTATATCCTATCTCCAAAATCTTCTCAAAGCAAAGAGGCTCGTCTTTTAGATCGAAGAACTTTGTATGCAGAATTTAGAAAGGCGGATCGATTGAACATTTCTGAAATAGAAATTGATTGCAGAGATCTATCTTTAATTGATTCTGCTTTAATGAATCGATTGATCAAAGCTTCGAGTGGATGATCATATTTATACTGACGATAATTGAATCCACTATAGGTATGATCTACGTTGAATGAGCTCTTTTCATCGAATTATTTTCTCTTTAGAATTTTTCGACACAGCCGATATAACGCTGTTATTGTCTCCACTTAACGTGTATTCCTCGATTGATTTGATTGATTTCTTGTTGGGCCTTTGACATTAAACGATTCGTTTGATGGATCATTCGTTGAAAAGAATCTTGAGCTCTTTGGAGCTCTCTTTGATTGTATATTGCGGGCAGTCCTCTTTCCTCTCTTCGAGCTTCTCGTCGACTGTAATAATCTAAGTCAGATTGGCGAGGCAAGCTGTCGTCTCGTGCAATCGACAAACATGTGATGCAAGAAAAGTCTTCGCGTTCACGACAAATTTCAACGGCGAATCGAAATTCTTCACAATAATAAGAGATTGCTTTTTCAACCTCAGGATCTTGGGAGGACGGTTTTAGTATGGATTCTTTTGCTGATCTCATGGCGTCTTTTACCCTTTCTTCCAGAATGCGATATTGACCTAGTCTAAAAGATTCCTCGGCCCTTGTTTCTCCGTAAATATTTGTTGGGTCTCTGTAAAAAAGAAAGGTAAAAAATGTTCTAATCATAAAATCTCCGAATTTTTTAATTAATTATATAATTATTCAATGTTATTTAATAGAAAAATGGAATGGTTGTCTTGTTAATTAATACACTTGTTCGTAAAGAAATTTTGAGAGGTGTTTTTAGATTCTTCTTGGATTTGGGTGAAATGCAAGCTAGTATGCAAATTATGAAGAGATTGTTACATATTGTTGCTTCTCCTAGAGAAGAAGAGTCTCGTACTTTGCAGATAAGCAATACATTCATTGAGGCGTTTCAGCAATCAAATCCTGACTGGATCGTTGATGAATGCAATTTAATGAATGAAAATTTGCCTGATTTAAGCCAGAAGAGCGTGAGTGGAAAATATGTTCTTTTGGGGGGGCAGGATTTGTTTGGGAGTTTGAAAGAGTCTTGGCAAGAAATTCTTCAGCAGATTGATCGGTTTAAGAATGCAGATTTTTTTGTTGTGAGCGCTCCCATGTGGAATTTTGGGATTCCTTATGTGCTTAAACATTACATTGATCTGATCGTACAGCCGCAGTATCTCTTCCGCTACACAGAGCAGGGTCATGTAGAAGGCCTTGTTAAGGACAAGCGGATGGTCATTGTCACAAGCCGCGGCGGTCAATATGTTGGAGACACAAAGCATCTTGATTATCATATCCCTTATTTACGCACGATTTTTGGCTTTATAGGGATTACGGATATTGAGGTGATTATTGCAGAAGGTATGGACATGGGTCGTGAAATTCGAGAAAAGAACATTCAAGAGGCTAAAAAAAAGGCCTTTGAGATAGGACTGAATGCCTAGAGATTTGCCCATTGGAAATGGGAATATTTTAATTGCTTTTGATGAGAATGCTCTTCTTCGGGAATTCTATTTTCCTCATGTAGGAGAGGAAAACCATACAAAAGGTGAGGTGTTCCGTTTTGGTGTGTGGATAGATGGCCAATTTAGTTGGATTGGCGATGATTGGAAAATCACAAAAAAGTATCTGATGGATACTTTGGTTACCGATGTTCTTTTTGAAGGCTATGAGCTTACGATACAAATCAATGATGCTGTAGATTTTGAAGAAAATATTTATGTTCGAAAAATCACGTTAAAAAATCTTCAAGACAAACCCAGGGATGTTCGTTTATTTTTATGCTGTGATTTTCATATTTACGGCAATGAAATAGGCGATACAGCAGCCTTTAGACCAGAAAATTTGAGTTTAGTTCACTATAAGGGCCGTCGTTACTTTTTAATCAATGTTTTTGCAAACCACAAAGTAGGGATTGATCTTTATGCTACAGGTCATAAAGAGACTAGTTCGGAAATAGGTACATGGAAAGATGCTGAAGATGGAGTTTTAAGCGGCAATCCGATTGCTCAAGGATCTGTTGATTCTGTGATAGGAATTCCTCTTACATTGATTCCTTTTGGTGAGGAAGTTTGTTATTCATGGATTGCTGCTGGGAAAAATTGGGACGAAGTGAAGACTCTCAATGATTTTGTTAAAAAGAAAGGTCCTTGGCAACTTTTACAAAGAACATCAGATTATTGGAAATTATGGGCAAATAAAGACAATCTTGATTTGTCTTTGCTTCCACCAGATGTTGCAACGCTGTATAAACGAAGTTTACTTATCGCTCGAACACAAATTAATCATTGCGGAAGTATTATTGCAGCGAATGATTCCGACGCAACGTATTTTAATCGAGATACCTACAGTTACATGTGGCCGCGAGACGGCGCTCTGATTGCTCACAGTTTGGATTTAGCAGGTTATGAGACGTCTCGGTCTTTTTATTGCTTCTGTGCGAAAATTTTAGAAAAAGGCGGATATTTCCTCCATAAATATACCCCCACAGGCGCCCTCGCTAGCTCTTGGCATCCATGGGTGAAAGAAAATAAGGCACAATTGCCTATTCAAGAGGATGAAACGGCTTTAGTTCTTTGGTCTTTATGGCATCATTACACCATTTTTAAAGATTTGGAATTTATTCGCTCTTTGTACACTCCTCTTATTAAAAAGTGCGCTGATTTTTTAATGAATTATCGAGATCGAAAAACAGATCTTCCTTTACCAAGCTTTGATTTGTGGGAGGAGAGAGAGGGAGTTTTGACATTTACAGTGTCTGCTGTCTATGGAGGACTTACTGCCGCTGCCAATTTTATCGATTTGTTCGGTGAAAAAAGTTTGGCAGAAGAGATTAGGAACGGCGCTCGAAAATTGCGAGAAGGGATGGACCGGTTTCTTTATTTAGAAAAAGAAAAGCGATTTGCTCGAATGGTGTCTTTTAAAAAAGATGGCAGTATAGAGGTAGATGCTACGATCGATGCTAGTTTGTATGGTATTTTCGCTTTTGGAGCTTATCCAGTGGATGATCTAAAAGTGCAAAATACCATGAAGCAGGTGATTGAAACTCTAGAAAGTGGAGGCGGTATCGCACGCTATGAGAATGATTCTTATTATCGTCAAAGCGACCAAAGTAATCCATGGTTTATCTGTACGCTTTGGGTGGCTCAGTATTACATTGCGAATCACGAACTGTCAAAGGCCCTTTCTCTTTTAGAGTGGGTGGCAAGCCATGCATTGCCTAGTGGAGTTTTGGCTGAACAAATAGATCCGGTGAGTGGAAAGCCCATTTCTGTATCTCCTTTGACATGGAGCCACGGTACTTATATAATTGCCGTGCAAGAATATTTAGCCAAAGTACGACCGAAGACAATTGAAGAATCGATATAAATAAGATAGATAATTTATCTTGTTTATCCTGTTTTTTGTCCTCTATTTACTAATCTTGTTTCTCTCATGGAGATTGTATGAAACATAAAGCGATTGAACCATCAGAAATTATTACGAGTCTTCAAGGAAATCAATCAAGGCAGACGTCTCAAGTTCAGCCCATGATCCGCTTTTTAGCGCGCTTTATTGATTATTCCTTGTTTTTCCTTTTTTTATTGGGAGTTCGTTTTTTTTTAGGACAAAATTTTCCATCCAGTCTCTTTGAATATGTGATCCCTTTTGAGTTTTTCTGTTGGATTCCTATTGAAGCTGCCTTGCTGTGTTTTTGGGGGACCACGCCTGGAAAGTTTTTTTTAAAAATCAGATTGCATCAGGGAAGAAAGCTAAAGTTGGACTTTACTTCAGCCTTGCGAAGAAGTTTTAATGTTTGGCTAAGAGGCATAGGAATGGGAATTCCTATTTTGAACTTTGTTTGCATGGCGGTCGCTGCTCAGCGTTTAAAAATGCTGGGAAGAACAAGCTGGGATCGAGAAGATAATATTACGATTACTCATTATCCTGTGCATCGTTGGAGGATTGTTGTTGGTTTTTTACTTGTGATTAGTGTTTTTTTTGTTTATTACAACAATAAAACAACTAAATTATGAGGAAAGCTGACTATGGAACACGACTCTTTTGATCCGTCGATGGATTTTTTACATCGACGATATCAGCAATTAGATTCTATTTTTCAGCCAAAAACTATCGCGGTTATTGGGGCGACGGAGGCTCCTGGAAGCGTTGGCCTCACCTTAATGCAAAATCTTCTTGCCACCCCCTTTGGAGGGGAGGTGATCCCTGTGAATCCAAAACGACCGTCTATTTTGGGGATCAAGGCCTATCCAGATGTTCAAAGTATTCCTAAAGACATTGAATTAGCGGTGATTGTGACCCCGGCTAAGGTGGTTCCTTCCGTGATTTCTGCCTGTGCAGATAAAAAAATTCCAGCCGCAGTCATTATTTCCGCGGGTTTTAAAGAAATGGGACCTCCCGGAATTGCATTAGAAAAAGAAATTCTCGTGGCCGCAAGGCGTGGGAAGATGCGCATCATTGGGCCCAATTGCCTTGGCGTAATGAATCCAAATACAGGACTCAATGCAACATTTGCTGCGGACATGGCCTTAAAGGGCAATATTGCTTTCATTTCTCAGTCAGGGGCTCTATGCACGGCTGTTTTGGATTGGAGCTTGAGAGAAAAAGTTGGATTTAGCGCCTTTGTATCCATAGGATCGATGATTGATGTGAATTGGGGCGATTTAATCAATTATTTTGGGAAAGATCCTCAAACGCAAAGTATTTTGATTTATATGGAAAGCATTGGAGATCCAAGATCTTTCTTATCTGCAGCAAGAGAAGTCGCTCTTACAAAACCAATTATTTTAATTAAAGCTGGCCGATCTGAAGAGTCTGCAAAAGCAGCGGCTTCCCATACAGGATCTTTAGCTGGAAGTGATGATGCTTTAAGCGCAGCGCTTCGACGTGTGGGAGTTTTACGAGTGGATACGATTGCTGATCTTTTTTCCATGGCAGAAGTACTCGCAAAACAACCGAAGCCTAAGGGGCCTCATTTAACCATTGTTACCAACGCAGGGGGGCCGGGTGTGATTGCAACGGATGCGCTTGTGATGAATGGGGGGAAATTAGCAGAGATTAGTCCAGAATCCATGCAAGCATATAATGAGATTCTCCCTGGACCGTGGAGCCATAACAATCCTGTAGATATTTTAGGAGACGCGAGCCCGGAAATTTATGCAAAATCTGTTGAAATTGCTGCAAAAGATCCAAATACAGAAGGTCTTCTTGTCATTTTAACGCCGCAAGACATGACAGATCCAACCGCGACTGCTCAAAAATTGGCGTCTTTTGCTCGTTTGGATAAACCTATTTTTGCAAGTTGGATGGGAGCAACAAGTGTAGAAAAGGGAAGCCAGATTTTATCGGACGCTGGAATCCCAACGTTTGAATATCCGGACATGGCATGTAAAACTTTTGCATCCATGTGGACTCAAAGTTATGATCTTAAAGCCCTTTATGAGGTTCCCTCTCTTCCTCAGGATTTTCAAGTGAAAACAGCCCTTGTTGAGCAAATTATAGCGGCTGCAAAAAAAGAAAATCGGACCATTTTAGATGAATACGAGTCAAAACTTGTCGTCGAGGCGTATAACATCCCGATTGTTCCCACTCGCGTTGCCAAAAGCGCTGAAGAAGCTGTTGAATTAGCGCAAAAAATGCATTATCCGATTGTTTTAAAATTATATTCAAAAACGATTACGCATAAGACAGATGTGGGGGGAGTCAAGTTAAATCTACAAAATGCGGACGCTGTAAAAAAAGCATACGAGGAAATTTATACATCTGTAAAAAAACTGGCCAAAGAAAGTGATTTTCAGGGAGTCACAGTACAGCCCATGATCAAATTAGAAGGGTATGAGCTGATTTTGGGAAGTACAATTGATCAAGAAGTAGCATG
>CAYVDU010000086.1:0-6330 GCA_964450765.1 uncultured bacterium
GGAATCGATTCCCAATGCATTGAAAAAAGGCTTAATGATTTGAAGCACATTGGCATAAGTCCATGTTTGGTTTTCTAAATAATACCTTGGGGTTAGATCCCATGGTGCATCATAGGATTGGTAGAGATTCATGTTTAAAGACAAGATGTGTTGCCGAATGTCTGGCCGGGCATCCCAATCTTTTGAAAAAGTGTGGCTTTTTGCACTTAAGAAATCAGAGGCGCTTTCATATTGAAAAGTAGGATCTGAAGGCACTCGATAGAATACGAAATCGTCTTTGATGGGGATTTTTAAGACATCTTTTACGATGGTATGAATGAAATCCTGAAAAAGCCGAACAGTACTAGAACCCGCTTGATATCCTAAAAAACCCTGCGTTTCATTTGCCATGATCTTTTTAAAGAGAGTTAAATCTTTGGATGTCATTCCGTATTTATAGAGCACATTGTTGATCCAGGTAATGGAATGTTTATCGATGAATCTTTGAGTGGGGGACTCTGTTTTAATAAGAGGTGGGGAAGATAGTAATGCCTTCATTTTTCGTATCGAAGTCGGGTAGGATGAAGTGACTATAAGAGCTTTGCTGAATGGATGTTCTCTTCGGGACTCGATGACGCCTGGTTGGTAAGGTGCATCATCTATTTGAAGATTGTTTTCACTGATTTGAATTGTCATTGTTTTTTCTACCATTTTGGGATGGGTACAGTTGTTACTTGTTTGTAGCAATAATCTCCTTCTATGCTGCATTTCATGAACAGATTTCGGTTACCTTGATCGTGGTCTAATTCGCGTTTGCATCCGGTTGCTTTACATAAGTCTTTTGCATATTGGATAAGTAGATTTAAATAATTTGGTTTTAAAGAACTGAAAGAGTGATGGGATGTTAAATAGTTTAACTGGTTCTTTATTTTTGAGATTGCATGGTTCATTTTTTGTGTATCAAAACATCGCACTAGATCTAATTCATAAACTAAAGATAGCAGTACGAAGGCGAATTTACTTTTGGGATCGATATCCATTTCGATATCTCTATCATGAGATTGTTTACATGAATTGATGATTAGTTTTTTACACCAATCGATTGTTTGGGAAGAGATTCCGAGTTGTTTTGCGTAATTTTCATAAATCAGAGCGGAGCGGGTATTGTAGTCATCGATTGGAGGGTCTAAATGATTGCTTTCATCAACCCGGCCAGCTCTTAAAAAGTAGGCTGCAAGTCGAAGATTGAAGATTTCTTCTTTCGATAGATCTTTATACAATTGTTTTGCAGCGGAATTTCCTTTTGTTGCAATCAGATCAAAAAGAGAATCTAAAAGAGCTACCTGTCTTGCGGAATGGGTTCCGTTATGATTGGGTCGATAGGCCCGCTGATTGTCGATAACTAATGGGTTATCACCAAAAGGATAAGGTTTATTCAATGTATAGTGGTTTGCAAGACGGAAGATTTCAGGAAGATTGTCATCGCATGGCGTAAGATGGGAGACGTAGCAATGGAGATATAAATGGGTGTCGGGTTTTCGGTGCGGGAATTGGCTAGAATCCAGTAAGAGCCCGGATCTTTTAAAAAATTTGCGCTAGACTCTTTAGTTGGATAAAGATGAAATATTTCCTGTTCATTTGGAGGACTTGGATATTCAAAATATTTTAATGACAGATTTCTGGAATTGATAATTGATATTGTCATTCTTTGTTATTTGGCTTTATTTCTGGTTATTATTTATTAAATGTTGTTAATATTGCAAGTTAATATATTTTATTATTTCGTTGGATCTTGTTGTTCAAAAGGTTTGTGTTTTTGGATTTATTGAATTGAATGTTTGTTTAAGATTTTGCTATTTTTAGAAGGTATATATTTATTTTTTAAGTCTGTTAATGTAATTATTTTTCTGTATGTTTGTAATTTGTATTAATATATGTGCCTTTCAAGTGGAGCCATTATATTTCTAGAATGATAGGGGTTAGAAAGTTCTGATTCTTCTATTTTTTGGTATATAGTTTCATTTCTATAACAGCGCTTAATGGAATGGATCCTTTGTACAAATGATAGTACTTATTGACTCCACCTGGATTGGCTTCTAGAATTAAGTTTCCTAACAATTTGTCTGTCTCAATTTTTAATACAACGTATTCGGAAGCATTCGTCCAATATTTTTTAATGATTTTATCTAGCTGCTCTTCTGTAGAGAGATGGATAAAAGAAGAATCCATGTTCGATACATGGATAGTCTTACAGGATTTTTCCCAATCATTCAGGGACAATACTTTATATAAAAAAGTTGGTCTTTTTTCCATTGCATTCCTCTTCTGTCTTTGTGAATTCTGGTTTTTCGTAAGTTTCTTTCCAGAGATCCGGCAGGATTAAGATTCCTGACGTATTTCCAATGGCTGTCTTATAGTGGATGGTTTGCATATCAAAATGATCCATAATACTAGAAACGAGTAAAGCACTTGTTGCTGTTTTTCTGTGTAGGTCGTTGGAATCAAAAAAATCGTCATTCTTGTCTAAAGATATTTCAAGT
This sequence comes from uncultured bacterium, assembly GCA_964450765.1. Lineage (GTDB taxonomy): Bacteria > Chlamydiota > Chlamydiia > Chlamydiales > SM23-39 > DAIDHZ01. The sequence goes on from CAYVDU010000086.1 coordinate 2,520, forward strand.
GCTTTTTTTGCTTCTAGTCTTGTGATTGTATCACCGCTGGACTTTCCCAAAGCGCGTGAGACAAGGGCAAAAATAGACTGCCCCTCGCCAAAGGTTGCGACTACCGTTTTTTTGGAATGCAGTTTATCTTGAAGCCAAAGGGGGATTTCAGGAAGCAAGTTCTTAATTTCTTGTGTAATTTGAGGGGCTTCATTCATTTGAATTGGGTTACCTGAAGCATAACTTTTAAGCACTTCTTGCTTTCGAATCTCTTTTGACAAAAGAACTCGGATAGTTCCATGTCCTAACGGCCCCTGATAAATTTTATAAGTATCACCAATCTTTGCTGTGATTTGAAAGCTTCCATTCCCACTATCCCAAACTAATAGATCTTCTTCTTCTATCTCAGGATAAAGAATTTTAGCACTTAAGAATCCGAGACGACCTTCTTCTTCTTGTGAAAGAATTTGAAAATGAATTCCTAAGTCTTTTTCAATGTTTTGAAGAAGATCTTTCCCGTTTTCCGCTTTACGAAATACATCCGTCGCGATGCCGGAAAACTCAACATGAGAATAGCCTTTAGATACGGCAGCGGCCAGAGCTTCTTCCTTAAATTTGCTAAGAATTTCGTTTGCTTTTTGCTGCATCTCAATACTTATGTATCCATCATGCGAGGCGATATCTTCACTTAAAGATAATGGAGAATACTTAAGTAGAAGCGGGGTTCCATGTATTTGTTGTTTCGATGGATCGATAGGGGCCGCTTGAATTTTAATACTCCCAGAGCCGAAATCAATGGCTGCGCGAACAGGAATCTTCTTTTGTACTAGACTTTCTTCGATAAGGGCTTTCGCTTTTTTAAGGATTTGTTCACGATGTTCTTTTGCCTCATTACTTCTTTCATTGGTTAAATCTTCATCAAATCCTCCTTGCAAGTTATCTGAAATGATGTGCAAGTAAGAAAATTGAATGGATTCAGATTGGGCAGATTTTGCCATAAAGCCGATTTCATTATCGATGAATGCGTAATCCTTGTTTTTCTTTAACCATTCTTTCGTTTCGTTCATTACAGAAGGAATTGTATAATGTTCTCCAAAGACAACGTCCTTATCACCTTTTGCAAAATCGAAGAGATTTTCCCAGCGAATTGTCTCTCCGTCGACAAAGCTGCTATTTCCTGTTGCAAGAGTCTGATTTGGAATGCCTGCGCTATTCATTCCTCCCACCTTGCCGACATAAATCACTTGTTTAAAACCCTTTTTGGAAAGCAAAGTCACAATTTTTCCTGCGATATCTCCCCAGTAGCTATGCTTCCCTCCAATGAAAACTACCGTTTTATCTCCCATTTGTTTTTTTACCCAGGAAAAATTTCCTTCTCCCTCCCACTGGATTTTTTCTTCATCGCCAATTAATTGCTCTAGGCCGTAACCAAGAATGGCAACATCACCCTTAGGAACTTCGCTTAAGTTTGATGAGGTTATAGCCTTCCAGATAATAGACTCATCGGGTAGAACATAGCGGACATGCTTGCTATCTTTGTTTTGAAGCGCAAAATAAGTTCCGATCAAGGTTGCATAGTGTTTTACATATTCCTTACCAGGGAAAACTTTGATATAAAGGTCATCTCCACGAATTTCAGCCGTTGGACGCTGCCAATTAAATAATTTATCCCTCTTTTCGTATTTAGACGCATCTCCGGATCGATCGGCATCGCCAATCACCCAGATGTTTTTAAATTCTCTTTCCTTAAGTAAATGATGGACTTTCTTATCCATATATTTAAAAAGGGATTCTCCCATCGTGTGATCATTTGGATCGGAAATTACGGATGCCTGCAATCCTTTTAAAAAGAGATCTTGTTTGTGCATAGATTGGCCTCTTACATAGCCAAAAGAAGAAAGGAAAACAATAAATATGAGACTTAAGAGGATTTTTTTTATCTTTCTTTTGTTTTGTATTAATTTTTTCATAGTACACGTTCCTTGCGGTTTTCACGGTTTGCTGCTATTTCCAGGACAAAGAGAGCAGCAGCTCCAAATCCGATAGCAATGTTTCTAAACAAAATTTGAAAATGCTCCATGTTGAAGGCTACAATACCCATTACAATTAAAATGGATAAAAGAGAGGAATAAACCCCTTTTTTTCCGCTTAGGATCCAAATAGCCAAGATGATCTCACTGATGCCAAATGTGTTCAGAAAGATATCTAGATTCATATTTTGAAAAATTGATTGAGGTACATATTTCAGAAAATTATCAGGATGAAAATAAATTTCTATAGCGGCGTATACAAAGACGAATGACAAGCCTATTCTAAGAAATAATTTTGTTAAATTATTTGTACAGATCATTTTCCTCCTTGTTTTTAGTTCGGATCTATATGTCTTAGTGTTCATAATACACTTTATCTCATCTTGGCTTTTTGAGGGAAGCTTTTTTAGTGTAAAATAAACACTAACATCCTGTGTTTTTGGTTTGCTTTTTATGGAAATGAGAAAGAAAGGCGTTGAATGAAATTTTTATTTACAAAGACATCTAGATTGTTATAGAAAGACAAGGGAAAATGGATGAATTAGAAAGACAAGATCGTTATCGAAGCTCAGTGAAGCGTTTCCCTATTTCGGTAAATAGTGTTATTTTTGGATATACGGAAGGGGAGTTAAAGATCGCTTTAATTGAACGAAAAAAACCACCTTTTGTAGGGATGTGGGCGGTTCCTGGCGGTTTCATGGAAGGCGATGAAACGGTAGAAGACACAGCTTTACGCGAGTTAAAGGAAGAGACGGGAATTGAAAAGGTTTATTTGGAACAATTTCATGTCTTTAGTAAGCGCGGCAGGGATCCGAGAGGGCCGACTCTGACTATAGCGCTTTTTGCTCTGATTCGTTCCGAGCAATGCAATCTAGTTGCTACTGGAGATGCAAGCGCTGCGAGGTGGTGGCCGGCCTATGATCTTCCCCCGTTAGCCTTTGATCATGATCAAATCTGCGTTAAAGCGATTGATTCTTTAAGGGCTGCTTTAAAAACACAGCCTCTAGCTTTTGAGCTCTTGCCTAAAGCTTTTACTCTGTATCAGCTTCAAGACTTATATGAGCAAGTCTTCGGTACTGATATTGATAAGAGAAATTTTCGTAAAAAAGTTCAGAAAATGGATTTTATTTGCGCTTCTGGGAAAAAAACGGAAGGGGGAAGGCACCGACCTGCAATGCTCTACTATTATGACGCAAAACGTCATTTGAAGTTCTCTAGAGAAAATTTGTTTTAATAATTCACTATATGTAATTTCATTTCTATAACAGCGGCTAATGGAATGGACCCTTTATACAAATGATAGTACTTGTTGACTCCGCCTGGATTGGCCTCTAAGACTAGATTTCCTAATAATTTGTCTGTCTTGATTTTTAATACAACGTATTCAGAGGTATTTGCCCAATATTTCTCAATAATTTTATCTAGCTGCTCTTCTGTAGAGAGGTGAATAAAAGCAGTGTCCATTTTTGATACATGGATATTCTTGCAAGTTTTCCCCCAATCATCTACGGATAATACTTTGTACAAATATGTTGGATGTTCTTTTCCTTGAATAGATTCAACTTGTTTTTGGTTCATATTTCCCTTAGTTATTTTCTGTCCAGAACAAGAAGGTAATAAAGGCAATACTATGATCAGCAAAGATAAAATTCTCATTTTTTCAAAATACATAAAAATCATTATTTATACCATTTATGAAAAATAACATTGAATTGCAGCGCGTCAAAGCGTCAAAAATCAATGATCGTAAGTGGCATTGTATTGGATTAATAATATGCCACTTACGATCATTGATTTTTGAC
>CAYVDU010000087.1:0-6201 GCA_964450765.1 uncultured bacterium
TCCCCAAACGCACCTCACCCACCCCCCTGTACAACAGATCAACGCCCCCCCGCTTCTTGAAATTAAAAACCTTTGCAAACAGTTTTCCTTAAAAAACAAAACGATTAACGCTGCAAATTCCATTTCATTTTCCTTAGAAAAAGGAGAAATTTTAGGTCTTGTTGGAGAAAGCGGCAGCGGCAAATCCACTTTAGGAAAAATGATCCTTCGATTAATTCCCCCTTCATCCGGGCAAATTTTTTTCAAAGGACAAGAAATCACCCACAAAAAAGAATCCTCTCTCTACAAACAAATACAAATCATTTTCCAAGATCCATCATCCTCTCTCAATCCTCGGATGACCATTGAAAGCATCCTTAAAGAGCCAACAAGTATTCATGGACTTCCTCCTCGAGTAGAAGAACTATTAGAACTTGTGGGTCTTCCCAAAAACGCCAAAAAACGATATCCCCATGAATTCAGCGGCGGTCAAAAGCAAAGAATTTGTATTGCAAGAGCCATTGCTCTCAAACCTGAACTCATTATCTGCGATGAGCCAATTTCCTCTTTAGACATCCTTATTCAAACACAAATCGTCCATCTTTTAATGCAATTACAAAAAGAATTCAGTCTTTCACTACTCTTCATCACGCACGATCTAACAACCGTACTTTCAATGGCAAATCGCATTGCTGTCATGCAAAAAGGCGAACTCGTCGAAATCAAGGAAAGCCTTACTCTCAAAGAGCAGCCGGAACACTTCTATACAAAAGAATTACTCTCATCCATACCTGGAATCTAGACAACCAGTTCTCTAATTTTCTCTCATACATAGAAATTTCCTTCGAAACAAATAAAAATAATAATATACATTTTAATTTTTATTTTATTTCACAACACAATTAATTTACGGTTGTTTTATTTGCTAAATTTACTATAATTACCGCGGACAACCAAACAACAAAGGTTTTATGAATTTAAATGGAAATCATGGGTTAGGAGAAATTTCTCGATTCTCAATGCCTACACTTGCAAGAGATGCGGCAATAACGACCGTAATAGGATGCGCAGCATACGCCGGAATTAAAGTTCTTCCTAAGATTATCAATGAAACTTGTACTCTTGCAAAAACAACATGGAAATGGTGTCAAGAAAATCGTATTAAAGCAACAATCCTTGCTGCATCAACAACGACTGCTGTTGCCGTAGCAACTCTAGCTTATACAAGGCCAGACATAACTCAGAACTTTATTGAAATGACAAGATCTTCTTTTGCTTCTAAAAATGCAGTAACTAAAGATCAAACCGCTGCTCCTGAAGTTGCTACAGCTCAAGTTACTGCATCTGTGGTTTCTGAACCTAAAGTTTCTATACCTGAAGTTGCTACAGCTCAAGTTACTGCATCTGTGGTTTCTGAACCTTCTATACCTAAGGTAACTACGACTCAAGCCGCTGCACCTGAAGTTGCCACAGCCAAAGCAACCACACCTAATAAGACTGATTCACTGAAGAAGTCTTTATACGACGATTATAAAAAAGCTAAATATTATTCAGTGTATCAACGAAATGCTCAGCAATATTTCCAAAAAGATTCGAAAGTTTCCTCTCAACCTACAACGCTAGACGCAGTCACGGTCATAAGCGACACCCAACCGCTCTACGAAACATTTATGTCTAAGCTGACAACCTTTAGAGAAACATTGGCACCTACGCTAACAACCTTTAGAGAAACATTAGCACCTACGCTAACAACCCTTAGAGAAACGTTGGCATCCACGATAACAAGCCTCGGAGAGCATTGTCATAACTTGTTAATGCAAGAAGTAGTGGATGATCAAGGACCTTCACAGTCTTGATTCTTACATAACAACGAAGTCCAAGAGACGATAAGTCTTTTCTCTTAAGGCTGGAATTTATCCAGCCTTTTTTTATAGTCGTTCATATTGAAAATAATTCAGGGTTACCGTTCACTCTCTTCAATCATGAACCATCCTGTTAAAGGGAAACTACTGCTTCGCGAGGACACCAATACATCTCGCTGCCGTTAACCCTTTCGCCCTTCGCAAGACGCCCAAGAATGTTGATCGCACGTTCACTCATAGGACTACCCAAAGGACAGCGCCCAAAATGGTTGCCAGTTGCCCAGATTCTGTGATCATCCCGGTAACGTTGAAACACATGCTCCGCGCCCTCCTCTATCGTTCCATTCGGCAAACGAACCTTAGAACGTATCGCAAAAGAATCCAAAACGTGTTCAGGAATGCCAGGATATCTCATCCGCATCAATGGATGGGACATATGCTCTGGACGAATTCCATCGGCAGGATAAGTTCCGCGTTGAAATTCGTCTCTATACTCCAATATAGGCAATTTACAAAACGCCTCAGGACCTCCTAGCGCTTCCAAAATTTTCGCAGTCGTTGAATTCGGTGGAATATTATTTTCTCTAACTCGCTCCATACAACGATCAAATAAAACACTCGACACTCCTACAGACATGAAACCTCCTAAAATGAACCTAAAAAAGAAATACTATATAAAAAACTAAATTAAATTACGAAGCTATCAAAGAGAAACTGTTGCTCCGCGAGGACAACAATACAGCTCGCTGCCATCAACTATTTCTCCTTTCACGAGACGTCCAAGTACCTCGATCCTGTATTCACAAGGATAGCTCAAAGAACAGAACCCAAAATGATGGCCAGATGCCCATATGCTGTGATCATCTCGATAACGTTGAAATACATGTTCTGCGCCCGCTTCTATCTTTCCATTCGACAAACGAACTTTAGAACGTATCGCAAAAGAATCCAAAACATGTTCAGGAATGCCAGGATACCTCATCCGCATCAACGGATGTGACATATCCTCTGGACGAATCCCATCAGCAGGATAACTTCCATAATTAAATTTTGCTTGAAATTCCAACACAGGGAGCTGACAAAACGCTTCCGGACCTCCAAGCGCTTTCAAAATTTTTGCCGTCGTTGAATCCAGCGGAATATGATTTCCTCTCACTCGTTCCATACAGCGCTCAAACGAAGCACTCGACACTATAGAATTCATAAGCCTCTCTCTAAAAAAGAGACAATATATAGATAAGCCAATTAAATTACGAATTAAAATCACTTGCCAAAACAAATGATTTTATCTTGGACACCACCGACAATATGTACTTGACCTTGCAAGTCCACATAGAGATCATATTCAAGACGCACTCCAAAGTCCCCTTCCAAATAGATCCCGGGTTCTATGGAAAAACAACTTCCCGGTAAGATTGGACGAACATCATGCGTTTCTAGATTATCCATATGAGCTCCGCTGCCATGCAGCTCCTCTCCAATATTATGTCCGGTTCTATGGATAAACTTGGCTCCGAAACCTGCATCCACAATCACTTTGCGCGCGATATCATCGACCTCGAAACCAAGGACCTTTTTATTGGAAGCAAAGCGTTCTTTGATAAATTCTGTGGCTAGTCTTTGCGCTTTACGAACAATATCAAAAACTTCCTCGTGTTCCTTTTTGGGGCTCTCAGCAGCAATACCCACTCGCGTGATATCTGCATACACAGATCTAGGTGTTCTTTCTTTGGCCCACATATCAATCAAAATAAAATCACCCAAAGAGATTGGAAGAGCTGTCTTTTTAGATGGGCTATAATGGGGATCGGCACTGTGTGCATTGACGCTCACATTCGGGGGAGAGTCTGTAAAAAGATTTCTCTTATCAAATTCTGCCAAAATCTTCTGTTGGACATCGTATTCCGTTAGAAAATCTCCTTTCTTAATCGTATAAAAAATCCATTGCCATGTTTCATTCACGATAAAATCTAAACTCTGTCCGGCCTGAATATGACTTTCTGCTTGAGGTCCATCTAAAACAGCCGTAAAGTAAGGAATAAAGTTCGCAGAACTACCCACCTCAACACCAAAAGATCGTACCCACTCAATCGTCCCGGCATCCACCTTCGACACGTATGGAATTTCATTTTTAGGAGAATATTCCATCGCAATTTTGCGCTGCCCTTTCAATAAATTTTGAAGTTCTTTATGTAGACTCTGCCAAGAAAAATAAACTTTTTTAATACCGGGCCACCCATCTAAAATATTAGGTTCAATCGCATGCACGAGTTTAATAGGATCTCCAACCGATGGTATCCAGTAAAAAAAACGCCTCCTAAAAATGGTTGCATCAGGAAACTCTAAGAATGCATAACAAAGAGGATTGCTTCGCATAAAATCATAAAGCAGCCATCCATCGAAATGCTCTTCTTGTAAATGGGTTTGAACTTTTTTTATTTTTTCTTGTTTTTTCATCGGTGAATACTCTGAATTAATGCTGCAGCTGCAGCGACTCGTAAAATAGGAAAAGGCTCTTTAAATGCAGAAAGAAGAAAATGAAACGACTCGATTCCTCCGACATGCCCCATTGATTCTAAAATATGCAACTTCTTATCGTGATCAGCGCTTGCATAAGCTCCCTGAAGATCTCGAATAACGGACTCATCTCGGCCAAACATTGCAAGAACAAAACAAGCCTGCAAACGAACATCTGGATCGGTATCATTGAGCAACTCTTTCACAACATCCAAAGACGTCTCATCGCCTTCTTGCAAAAGCGTCGCCGCAGCAACGCCTGTAATTCCCCATGTTTTCTTTTTCAAAAAGCTCTTTAAAGCATCCGGCGCCCTTTTATCTTCAACAAGGGCTAAAAGAGAAATAATATTCAGCCGAGTCATCTGATCAATCGCCTCCGGATAATTCGGAATATGATCCACATGACGTACTTGACTTGGCGCTAACACTTGAAATAATGGATTAGGTCTTGTATCCCACATCCACATCCTTTTATCTTGAGAAAATTGATACAAAATATCACATGAAAGAGAAATTTCTTTTCTCAAAGAGAGCATTCCTAATGCAAGATTGGCCAATACATAGGGATCTTGCGATTCTTTTAAAACACGAGAAGCAATCGGTGCTCCTAAATTTCCCGTTGACGACAAAACAGCCGCTGCAAATCTTCGATTTTCAGATAAAGGGCTGTTTAGCCATTTCAAGAAAAATGGCGCTGCATCCATCCCAGATACAATCGCCGCCCACGCAGCTGTAATGGCAACTTCAGGACAAGAATCCTCTAACACTGCTTTTAAATGCTCTTGAATCTCTGCTAAAGAGTTCATATTACGATAAAAAAGACCCAGCGCATTCAATGCAGCAATCCTCACATCAGGATGAGGATCATGAATCAGTTGCAAAATTTCTGAATTGGCATTGTCTAATTTAAAGTGTAGAGCTATCGAGCACGCTAAATGACGCATTCCGGCTCGATTGCTTTTTGCAAAAACAAGCCATTTGGAAAGATCAATTTCATCATACATGTGGCATAATGCTTCAATCGCATTCACCCTTTCTTCATACGTCGTCTTTTCCGACTGGATTAATCTCGTTAATTCAGAGCCCAATTCCTTCATTCTAAGCGCGCCTGCCGTTCGAATGACTTCCAATCGGACCATCCATATTTTTTCTTCACGCATTAGCCGCGCGATTTCATCTTTCAATGGAGCATCTTGATATTGCGCCGCCATTTGAACAGCTACAGAACGAACCACGGCATTGCTATCTCTCATCATTTTGATCAGCATAGGAAGAGCACGGACATCATGCGTCAAAAAAACACCGATCAAAGACGCCAATCGAACGCCATATTGCGTAGAGTCTAATCCCTTTTTCAATACCCCAAGAGAGCTCTTCCAAAAGGTGTCTTTCAACAGCCAAATCCGGATAGTTCAAGGAAAGAGCATGCCATGACTCCAGGGCTTTTTCCTCAAATCCATTCGCAGCTAAAGCTTCAATATAAACAGACACGGCTCCCTTCGAATGAGGAAACCGTAGGGCGAGTTCTTTTGCCTCTGCAAGAGCCGATGTCGGATCATCAATGAGTAAATGAGAACGGACACGACGAACTCCTTCCATTTCATCAGGCAAGTCGTTCATCGCAAAACCAACAAGGGCAACACTTAAGAACAAAAAATAAAACAGCTTCACAGATACCTATCAATCCTTTGTACAGAACAAAAAAAGACATGCAAAGTCGCAAGCCACAAGATAAATTCATCCTATAATCGTTTAAATCATATTTGATAGTTTCTGGGTAGCGCGAAAGCTGCCAAAAATCGCCGATCTTAATTGGGTATGTATTGAAGTTAATACATACCCA
>CAYVDU010000088.1:0-6174 GCA_964450765.1 uncultured bacterium
GGCTAGGGACCCCTCCTGGAAAAGAAAATTGTTTAAATAATCGGCGCATCCCTTCTAGATCTTGGGTGATGTGCGGATAGAATTCACTGTATGTTCCTTCAAGATACGTGTTTGCAATGAGTCCAGGTGCTCCATGGCCAGGCCCTAACATAAAGAGCACGTTAAGATCAAAATTTATGATCACTCGGTTCATATGAGCATAAATGAAATTCACGCCTGGTGTTGTTCCCCAATGGCCTAATAGTCGAGGTTTGATGTGTTCAAGTTTTAAGGACTCTCGAAGTAGAGGATTTTTTAATAGGTATATTTGACCTACCGAAAGATAATTAGCTGCTCGCCAATAAGCATCAATCTTATTTATTTCTTCTTTGGATAACAAATTATCAATTTGAGTATTGGAAAAATCTCTTGACATGCGCGCTTTTTTACCTTTTTCCCTTAAAAGGGTGAATATACTAGAAAAAATATTAACATAAAGATATTTAGTGGGTAGGGAGCCTCTATAGAACAGCAGGATTATGGGTAAGAAATGCCAGCAGATAAGAAGTTGTGGTGGAGTTTTTCCACAGAACAAACATGCAAGGAGTTAGATACTGATCTAAATCAAGGATTGCCCTCGTCTGCTGTAGAGGCAAGATTAAAAAGTTACGGGTTTAATGAATTGCCCGAACCCATTCCCCCTTCTATATTTAAACTTTTCTTAAGTCAATTTTCTAGTTTCATCGTTTGGATCTTAATCATCGCAGCGATCATTGCTGGGATTCTTGGAGAATGGGTAGATGCAATAGCGATCCTTGCTATTGTCATTCTTAATGCAATCATAGGATTTTTTCAAGAAATCAATGCTGAACTTTCTCTTGCGGCATTGAAAAAGCTTGCAACCCCATCTTGTAAAGTGATTCGTGATGGGACTTTACAGACCATCCCCTCCAAAGAAATTGTTCCTGGAGATCTGATCTTGTTGGAAGCTGGTGATTTGATCCCGGCAGATGGAAGAGTCGTTCAATCTGTTCAACTCTCCACACAAGAAGCTTCCCTTACAGGAGAATCTTTACCTATCCATAAAATGATTGATCTGCTTGCAACAAGCGAATTACCCATTGGCGATCGAAAAAATATGGCCTTCATGGGAACAATCGTCCTTAGTGGTAAAGGACATATTCTAGTGACAACGACAGGGTTAAATACAGAACTTGGAAAGATCGCTTCTTTACTAAGTGAGGGCAAAGAAGAACAAACTCCCTTGCAAATTCGCTTAGCAGGATTAGGCCGTCGATTGGTTTTTCTTTGTCTTGGAATCGTTGCGGTTGTCTTCATCCTTGGAATCATTCAAGGGAATTCTTTTCTTGGCACCCTTTTAATAGCCACAAGCCTTGCAGTTGCTGCTGTGCCAGAGGGGTTACCCGCAATTGTCACCATTGCTCTTGCTATAGGTGTTCGGAAAATGGCAAGGCGTAAAGCGCTCATTCGCCGTCTCCCATCGGTCGAAACACTAGGATGCGCCTCTATAATCTGTACCGATAAAACGGGGACTCTAACGAAGAACGAGATGAGCGTGAGGAAGATATGGGTTAATCAAGAACAGATTGATGTATCAGGGGTAGGATATATGCCTGTTGGAGATTTTGCATTAAATTCAAAAACCATTTCTCTTACAGATTTCCCTGAATTAAGACGTCTTCTTGAGATAGGAGTATTGTGCAATAGCGCTAACCTTACAAATGGGAGCCAATGTTGGCAATTTACTGGTGATCCTTCAGTAGTGGCTCTGATTGTTGTTGGAGAAAATGGAGGAATAAAGAAGCAAGAGCTGGAGATCGCGAATCCTCTTCTTGGAGAAATTCCATTCGATTCGGAACGAAAACGGATGAGTGTTCTCAGGCAGACTGTTGATGGACAGATTCTTTTTGTTAAAGGCGCGCCGGATTTAATTCTAGATCGCTGTCAAACGGTTCATCTTAGGAATGGAAAGGTTCCCCTTACTCCCCTTCTTAGACAAGAAATCCTTAATGCCAATCATGATTTCGCTGCGCAGGCATTAAGAGTGTTAGCCATGGCTAATAAAGACATTGAGTCCAACAAGGATATAGATGGGTCAATGGAAGACAATCTCACTTTTGTTGGCCTTGTAGCCATGATGGATCCTCCGAGATCTGAAGTTAAACAAGCGATTCAAACCTGTATGAAAGCCGGCATCCTTACCGTGATGATCACAGGCGATCATAAGGATACAGCAGAGGCAGTTGCAAAAGAGTTGGGGTTAGTGCCAGAGGGGGCACTTGCGATTAGTGGAACAGAGCTCCAACAGATGAGCGATGAGGAGCTGAAAAAATCTCTCCGAAGTATTCGTATTTATGCTCGCGTCTCTGCAGAACATAAATTACGCATTGTGCGGATGTGGAGGAGTTTAGGAGAGATTGTCGCAGTGACAGGAGATGGTGTGAATGATGCTCCTGCGATTAAAGAGGCAAACATTGGGATAGCCATGGGAATCAAGGGAACGGATGTTACTAAAGAAGCAGCCGATATGATTGTCACTGATGACAATTTCGCTTCTATTGTCAATGCGGTGGAAGAAGGAAGGGGAATTTATGATAATATCATTAAATTCGTTAATTATCTGCTTTCTTCGAATATTGCTGAACTCATGGTCATTTTTGCAGGGATGGCTATTGGCTTTAAAGACCCCGCTGGAAATCCTTTCGTCTCTTTATCTGCTGTTCAACTGCTGCTCTTAAATCTTGTTACAGACGGCTTCCCAGCCATTGCCTTAGGGATGGATCCAGTCGATCCAAGAGCGATGGAAAGGCTGCCTAGAAAGTCAGGCGAACCCATTTTGTCGTTTCGGTTTTCTCTGCAGCTAGTGCTAGTCAGTAGTGTGATAGCAGTAGGGACGCTTATCGCTTGCCATTTTGGATTGCGAACAAGTGCAGCTTTAGGACAAACAATGGCCTTTACGACTCTTGTCGTCTTGGAACTTGTCAGAGTTCAAATGGTGCGCTCTCAATATCACATTGGATTTTTTTCTAATCGATGGATCATTGGAGCTTTGGTGAGTTCGCTATTTGTTCAGCTGATGGTCATTTATCTTCCTCCCTTACAAAAGGTCTTTGGAACAGTTGGATTGGGCTTAAAAGAATGGGGAGTTATTGCTGTTGTAGCTTTTGGTGTGGGTGTTGGGGGGTATGTGATTAATCGAATTTTCAGAAAAAGGCAGGCATGAACAACCAAACAAAAATCGCTTACTTCTCCATGGAAATCGCTATAGAAGAGAATATGCCTACTTATAGCGGAGGGCTAGGGGTATTAGCGGGAGATACAATTTTTGCCGCCCTAAATCTCAAAATCCCAATGGTTGCTGTCACCTTGCTTTACCGAAAAGGATATTGCTATCAAAAATTGGATTCAAATGGATGGCAATTCGAAGAACCCGCTGAGTGGGTCATCGAAGATTTTTTACAAGAGTTGCCAGAGAGAATCAAGGTTGATATTGACAATCGCATTGTTCATGTCAGAGCTTGGAAATTTGAAATAAAATCGCCATTCAATTTTATCATTCCTATCTTCTTTTTAGACACTGATCTGCCCGAGAATGCAGAGGCTGATAGGGCTTTAAGTGATTATCTTTATGGTGGTGATCAATACTACCGCCTGTGTCAAGAAGTGATCTTGGGAATAGGCGGGGTGAGAATGCTCCGAGCTCTAGGATATCAGCACCTGGAACGTTTCCATATGAATGAAGGACATGCAAGTCTCTTGACTTTAGAACTTCTCGAGGAGTCACGAGCAATGTCTAAGAGACGGGCTGTTTCAGAAGAAGATATAGAGAACGTGAAGAAGCAATGTGTCTTTACTACACATACTCCTGTTGCTGCTGGTCACGATAAATTTTCTATGGATTTAGTTACTCAAGTGCTAGGCAAACGAGAAGTGTTCAGCAGAAAAGATATCTTTTGTTGCGAGGGAGTATTAAATCTGACTTATTTAGCTTTAAATCTCAGCCACTATGTAAATGGTGTCGCAAAAAAACATGGAGAAATTGCAAATCTCATGTTCGGTCATTACTCAATTGATTCGATTACAAATGGGATCAATGTTTCTAGATGGGCATCTACCCCTTTTCAAGGGCTTTACGATCGTTATGTCCCCCTCTGGAAAGAAGATAATTTTAGTCTACGTTATGCCCTAAATATTCCCAAAAATGAAGTTTGGGAAGCTCATATGCAGGCAAAAAAACAACTGATCCAATATGTAAACCGAGAAACGAATATTGGAATGGATCAGGATGTATTAACTATAGGGTTTGCTCGAAGAGCTACAGCTTACAAACGAGGGGATCTTATTTTCCAGGACGTAGAAAAGCTCAAGTCTATTGCTAAAGAAAAAGGAGCCATTCAGCTTGTTTATGCTGGTAAGGCTCATCCACAGGATCGAGAAGGTAAGGAATTGATTCAACGAATCATTAGGATTAAAGAATCTATTAAGAATGAAATCCGCATTGTTTATCTCGAAAATTATGACGTAGAGCTTGCGAAATTGATGACCAGTGGTGTGGATCTCTGGTTGAACACACCTCAAACTCCCATGGAAGCTTCTGGAACGAGTGGAATGAAAGCTGCATTAAACGGAGTCCCCTCTTTAAGTATTTTAGATGGTTGGTGGATAGAGGGGTGTATTGAGGGAATTACTGGATGGTCCATTGCAGATGAGAAGCAAAAGCATGACTCAAGAAATGACTCAAATGAGGATGCCTTTTTGCTTTATGACAAGCTTGAGAAAGTGATTGTTCCGATGTTTTACAAAGAAAGAGAAAAGTTTATTTCTGTCATGCAACATTGCATAGCGTTGAATGGATCCTTTTTTAATAGCCAAAGAATGTTACAACAGTATGTGTTAAATGCTTATTTTAGATAAAAAAAGAATAGTTTGTTTATTAGTTTTTGCTTTTATTGCATTTAATGCAGGTCAGCTTTTTTCTGAGGAGGATCCCTTGAATCGATCTTCCTTGCAGTTAGAAACATTAATCGAGGAAGTTCTGAAGCGTAATCCGAATCTAGAAGCAGCTAAGGAACGGATTCGAGCTGCGGCTGAAGTGGTCCCTCGGGTTCAGGTGATCGATGATCCAGAATTCAAATTTTTGAGCGATTATAACAACTTTAAGTCTAATAGTGAATTCATTCCTATGCTCCAGTATCAACTTTCCCAAACATTTCCATTTCCAGGAAAGCTTGGATTAAAAGGAAAGGTTGCCGCAGAAATTCTTAAACAATTTCAAAGTCAAGAAGTTATTACAAAGCGCGATTTGGTTTTACAGACAAAAAAACTCTACTTTCAACTCTTTTTCAATGAAGCATCTTCTCAAATCAATCAAAACAATCGCGATCTGGTTAAAAATCTCATTGATGCGAGTTTGGCTTTATATAAATCAGGTGTTGCCGGTTACGAAGAAGTTGCAAAAGCACAAGTCGAACTTCAAGTTTTAGATGAGCAGCTACTATCGATCCAAGCAGACAGGATTTTTATTGTTTCAATGCTCAATGCGATTCTTGACCGACCCCAAAAAGATCCTTTAGGGCAACCCGTGGAAGATTTCAGATCATCTGTGAATTTCTCTTATGACGAGCTGGAAAGATTAGCGATGCAAAAAAGGCCAGAATTAAAACAGATACAAGCCATGGTTGAAGAACAACAAATGATGGCAAGGCTTGCTAAAAGGGAATATTTCCCAGATGTCACAATATCTGCGGGATATGAACAGATTACTCATAATATGAGGGACAATGCTTGGGAAGCGAGTATCAGTTTTAAAATTCCTCTCTGGGTTGGCCAAAGACAAAGGCGGCAAGTTCGCGAAGCACAGGCTCGAGCATCCGCTAATAGGAACGCGCTTAAAGGAATGGAAGCGTTAGTGCGCGGACAAATTCAAGAGACTCTTGGTAAGCTTAAAGCAAATGAAGAAAGACTTCTTTTATACGAAACAGGATTACTTCCAAAAATCCAAGAAGCTCTCAAAGCATCTGAAGCAAGTTATCGTGCAGGAAAGGGTGGATTTTTGTTTCTCCTCGATACACGTAGGCAATACCAAGATATCTCATTGGAGTATGAACGCGTAAGAGCAGAAAGAGAGTCCTTAATAGCAGAATTAGAGCGTGCTGTTGGAGCGCCGCTGGAGGA
>CAYVDU010000089.1:0-6164 GCA_964450765.1 uncultured bacterium
AGTTTTATTGAAGCCTGCTCCTGAAGGAACTGGTGTTGTGGCCGGATCTAAAGTGCGCTCAGTTCTTGAATTGGGTGGAGTTCGTGATGTGATTGCGAAAAATCTTGGCTCTAGCAATCCTTTAAACCAAGTGAGAGCGATTTTTAAAGCTCTTTTGACATTAAAGAATCGCCAGCAAAGTTTTGCAGAACGTGAACGGAGAGAAAGTCATGTTTAATTTATCGAATCTTAAAAATACATCTCGTCCTAAAAAAACGGTTCGACGGGTAGGACGTGGTACTGGATCTAAGCGCGGAAAAACTTCCGGTCGCGGTGGTAAGGGCGATAGTGCAAGACAAGGATATCGCAAGCGTTTTGGATATGAAGGGGGACAAGTTCCTTTATATCGTAAATTGCCGATTCGAGGATTTACTCGAGGCACATTTGTAAAACCATCAATGGCTGTTTCTTTGAAAACTTTAGAAGAAAATTTTCAAGATGGAGAAACGGTTAATTTGTTGACTTTGCGAGAAAAAGGATTAATTCCTAGACGGCTTCCCGGAGGAGTTAAAATTCTTGCAAATGGAGAGCTGACGAAAAAAATTCACATTGAAGCGAATGCATTTTCTGCAGCTGCCATAGCAAAACTTCAAGAAAAAAAGATTTCTCACACAGTCGTTTAGGAAATTATGATTGATGCCATACGCCGGGTTTTTTCAATCCCCGAACTTAGAACGAAGATTTATTATACAATTGCTCTTTTGGCTGTATGCCGAATAGGGGCTTATGTTTCTGTTCCGGGGATTAACGCTGATGTTGCGATTAGCTTATTTAAGTATGCAACTGGCGGAGGACAAAATCTTTTCCAGTTGGTGGATATATTTTCCGGCGGGGCTTTTGCAAAAATGACGGTGTTTGCGTTGGGTGTTATGCCTTACATTCAGGCGTCGATCGTTTTGCAACTTTTAGTTGCTTTGATCCCTTCTTTGCAAAGAGATATTCGAGAAAGTCCTGATCAAGGTCGTAGGAAATTGTCTAAATGGACTCGTCTTGCGACGCTAGTGCTTGCTCTTTTCCAGTCCGCTTTATTTGCTAAGTATGCTGTGAGGATGAATGCATCAAGCCCAGGTATTGTTGTTTCGCAGTTAATGGATGTGCAAATATTTGGCGTGTCTTGGCTCTTTTATCTTACGGTAATGGTCACTATGACAGCCGGGACTTTGGTATTGATGTGGATTGGAGAGCAAATTACTGAAAAAGGTGTTGGCAATGGCATCAGTTTAATTATTTCCGTGGGAATTCTTTCTTCTTTGCCTTCAATGATTGGGTCGATCATTCAGCAATTGAATTTGGGATCTCAGGAAATAGGCCAAATTACCTTTTCAACTTTGATCGTGTTGTGTCTTTTGTTTATTTTGATTGCTGTTGGAACTATTTTAATTATTCAAGGCCAGAGACGAATTCCTTTGCAATATGCTCGGAGAATTGTGGGACGCCATGAAGTGCAAGGAGGATCTTCCTACATACCATTGAAAGTGAACTATGCGGGAGTGATTCCTGTGATTTTTGCCTCCTCTTTTCTTATGTTCACGGCAACAATCGGTCAGTTTTTGGGCAAAGGCACATGGATGTCTCAATTATCGAATTATTTATCCCCAGGTTCTTGGGTTTACATGACGATTTATGTTTTGCTTATTTTGTTTTTTACATACTTTTGGACGTCTACCCAATTTAAACCAGAGCAAATTGCTTCCGACATGAAAAAAAATGGGGCTTTTATCCCAGGGATTCGTCAGGGAAAGCCTACACAAGATTTTTTAGAAGCGACGATGAGTCGCGTCACATTGGTCGGGGCGGTCTTTCTTGCGATCATTGCTATTTTGCCGACGATCGTAGGACGCGTTATGGAAGTAGATGCAAATATTAGTCAATTTTTTGGGGGAACGTCCCTTTTGATCCTTGTTGGGGTCATTTTGGATACAACTAAACAGATTGAGTCTCATTTGCTTATGAAGCGATATGATGGATTTATGACACGGGGTCGTTTCCGGGGTCGTTAAATTTAGACCTCATACAAGAGGTCTTGAGATTTAAGCAATTGGTGTGTTATTTTTTAACGGTAAGGATTTTTAAATTTTATGCCTAGAGTGATTGGAGTTGATATTCCAGATAACAAGCGTCTTGAAGTAAGTTTGACATATATTTATGGCGTAGGTCGTAAGTTGTCAAATCAGATCATGGAGAAACTTGGCCTGAATAAGGACATGCGAGCTCGGGAGCTTACAGAGGATCAAATTGGCCGTCTGAATGCTCTTCTTACATCTGAGTATGTTGTGGAAGGGGATTTAAGGCGTCAGGTGCAAAATAATATTAAGCGTCTTATTGGGATTCATTGTTATCGCGGCATGCGTCACCGTCTTGGGTTGCCTGTTCGAGGTCAAAGAACGAAGACGAATGCGCGGACTCGTAAGGGAAAACGTAAAACGATTGCGAATAAGAAGATTTAAAGGAGTTGATTTTGGCTAAACAAGAACAAAAAGCGCCTCCTAAAAAAGCGGGCGTACGAGTGAAAAAGAAAATTACTCGCACTATTCCTTCTGGGATTGCTCATGTGATGGCAACGTTTAACAATACGATTGTTGCGATTACGGATCTTGCAGGGAATGTTGTAGCTTCCTCTTCTGCTGGCAAGTCTAATTTCTCAGGTTCTCGCAAATCCTCTGCATTTGCTGCAACAGTGGCTGCTCAAAATGCAGCGCGGGATGCTATGGCTCTTGGAATGAAGGAATGTGAAGTTAATTTGAATGGTCCTGGTGCGGGTCGCGAATCTGCTGTTCGTGGATTGCAAAGCGCGGGTCTTGCGATTAGTGTGATTCGGGATAAAACACCGGTTCCTCATAATGGTTGTAGACCACGTAAACGTCGACGAGTTTAAACGAATAGGAGAGCTTTCATGACATCTTTGAAATACGGCAAATTTGAAATGCCAGAGAAAATTAAATCTGAAGAAGTGAGTTCTACTTTTGCCCGTTTTGTTGTGGAGCCCTTTGAAAGAGGTATTGGACATACTGTAGGGACAGCTCTTCGTAGGATTATGCTGACTTGCTTGGAGGCTCCTGCGATTTTATCCGTTCGGATAGAAGGGGTTCCTCATGAGTATATGGCGATTGAAGGGATTGTTCAAGACATGACCCATATTGTCCTTAATTTAAAGGGAGCTCTTTTAAGACGTTTGTCTTTGATTGAAAACGAACATCCTCGAGAAATTAAAGTAGTCACTGTAGCTTTGGATGTGACGGATGAAATGATTGAGAGGGGCGGTGGCAGTTACAGAGTGACTTTGAAAGATTTGCTTCGAGATTCTGATTATGAGTTAGTGAATCCTGATCATCACATTTTTACTGTAACAAAACCGATGACACGGCGTATCGATTTGCGTATTGGAAATGGCCGCGGTTACGTTCCTTCGGAAAGACATACAGGATTTGATTTATTGGTGGATGAAATTGTAATTGATTCTGCCTTTTCTCCTGTCCGTTTAGTGAATTACTATATTGAGAATACACGTGTAGGACAAGATACTGATTATGATCGGTTGATTTTAGAGGTCACTACAGATAGCCGGGTATCCCCTGTAGAAGCATTGAATTTTGCATCGCAAATTTTAATTCTTCACTTTCAAGCGTTTGAATCGCTAAAAGCTCATGTGCTTTCTTTTGATCGCGGCGAAATTCTGGTGAACCGAGATCGAGAAGAAATATTGCAAAAATTGGCATTGAAGATTGATGAGATTGAATTGTCTGTTCGGTCTACAAATTGCCTAGAGAATGCAAGCATTGAAACGATTGGCGAATTGGTGGTCATGCCGGAAATTGAAATGCTCCGTTTCCGCAATTTTGGAAAAAAATCTTTAACAGAGATTAAGCAAAAATTGGATGACTTGGGGCTTTCTTTAGGAATGGATCTTGGGAAGTACGGGATCACACGAGATAACATTAAGCAGATTATTACTGCTTATCATCAAGAAAAAGCAGGAAGTTCAGAAGTATGAGACACGGAAAACACACATTTAAAGTAGGTCGTACAGGATCTCATCGCCGCGCTATGTTGGTAAATATGCTCAAATCTTTGATTGAAACGGGCCGTATTCAGACAACTGTAGTTAAAGCGAAAGAGTTAAGAAGGCATGCGGATCGAATGATTACTTTGGCAAAGAAAAATACTTTGTCTGCCAAGAGAAATGCAATTGCCGCGCTTAGAGTTTCATTTAATCCTTTGACGACAAAGGAAGCAAGACATGTAAAGAAAGGGGATGAGACATCCTGTTCTAGAGATCGTTTTGTGATTGAAAAGCTATTTGGAGAACTCAGAGAAAAGTTTTCTCTTCGTAATGGCGGATATACCCGCATCATCCGTACAGGGGATCGTATTGGCGATAGCGCTCCTACTTGTTACATTGAGTATCTCTAATCTTATAATTGCACCGAGCATTCGCATGTTCGGTGTAGTTAAAATTGTTCTTCTGTCCTTTACATTCGGATTCAAAAAGGATATTCTCGGGTTTTTTGAGGGGTCTTAGTATGGTTCGTGTCGCAATTAATGGATTTGGGCGAATTGGACGTTTGGTATGTAGGATTGCTTTAGAGCGTTCTGACGTTCAAGTTGTCGCTGTCAATGATTTAGTCCCCTCTGATAATTTAGCCTATCTTTTTAAGTATGATACTGTACATGGGACGTATCCTGGAGATGTCTCGTGTGACGATGATGGTTTGGTGATTGATGGCCGCCGCATCGCAGTGATTGCTGAAAAAGATCCGGAAAAGCTGCCTTGGAAAAAGCTTCAAGTAGACTATATTATTGAATCAACAGGACGCTTTACTCGTTTAGAGGAAGCGCAAAAGCATTTAAAAGCCGGGGCGAAACGGGTGATTCTTACAGCTCCAGGAAAAGAGCATATTCCCACGTATGTAATGGGAGTGAATCATGAAACATTCGATCCAAAAAAAGATTTTGTTGTTTCCAATGCTTCTTGTACGACAAATTGTTTATCTCCTCTTTGCCGAGTTCTTTGTGATGAATTCGGGATTGAAGAAGGTCTGATGACAACCGTTCATTCGATGACTGCCAGTCAGCCTACAGTGGATGGCCCGTCTCATAAGGATTGGCGTGGTGGCAGGGCGGCAGGATTTAATATTATTCCTTCATCAACCGGAGCTGCAAAGGCGGTAACTCTTTGCTTGCCTGCTTTGAAGGGAAAACTAACGGGGATGGCTTTTCGCGTTCCAACAGTTGATGTTTCGGTCGTTGATTTGACAGTGTGTTTGAATCGTTCAACGACGTATGAAGAGATTAATGCTGCAATGGATCGCGCCGCTAATTCTTATTTAAAAGGAATTCTAACGACGACAAATGAGGAGCTTGTCTCTTCAGATTTTATTGGTCGTCGAGAGTCTTGTATTTATGATAAGCTGGCTGGAATTGCTTTGAGTCCTCGATTTTATAAGTTGATTGCATGGTACGACAATGAGATGGGGTATTCTTGTCGCGTTGTTGACTTGCTTGAGTTTATGGCTTCTAGAGAAAACTGAGATTTATGAATTTTTTTAGCGGTCAATTTAAAAAACATTAAATTACGGAATATTGTAGTGAATTTTACGAGAGAACCTATTATTGAAACAGTCATCACCCCGCGAGAAGGATGTAAACTAGTTGTTCGCAGTTCTAAGGGAGTGAATCAAGAAGATTATTTAGTGGATGCCATTGAAGTGGTTTCATTTGGACATTCTCTTTTTTTTCGGTCGATAGAAAAGCCAAAATCTTTTCTTGTCCCGGTAAGTGATTATGAAGTTTTTGAATCAAAAGAACTTCGACTTGCATTGAAAAGTGGTACGGGAGATCGTTCTATTAAAATTGGTGGAGGCAAAGAGTCTCGGCCTAAAGAACATCATGTGGAGATGCGAGAAGAGCCTGCTCCTATCGAGCAAAGAGGGCCTGATCGTGGAGATCGTAAACGGGATAAACGCCGTCGAGGTCGCCGGGGTCGAGATCGTCAAGAGCCTTTCATGCAGCAAGAGCCGAATGAATTTGCTCCTCAAGAAGATGCTCCTATTGATGAAACGATGGAGCCTTTTGCAGAAAAGCAGCATCAGGAAGAGCCAAAATCTCCCCCTCCTTTTATCTCAAAA